>JBFFQZ010000030.1:0-15851 GCA_041573235.1 Sulfitobacter sp.
CGCTCGCGGCCTGATGCAGCTGATGCCAGCGACCGCTGAGGAAGTTGCAGGCGATCTGGACGTTCTGGACGCACACACCACCGGCAGGCTGACCGCCGATCCGGCCTATAATGCCCGCCTCGGCGTGCAATACCTATCCGAGCTTGCGGGACGGTTCGATGGCAATGTCGTGATGATGTCGGCGGCCTACAACGCGGGGCCCAGCCGCCCGATCCGCTGGATGGAAGAGCATGGCGATCCGCGCGAGGGGGACGTCCATGTCGTCGATTGGATCGAGATGATCCCGTTCCGCGAGACGCAGAATTACGTCATGCGCGTGACCGAAAGCCTGCCGGTCTACCGGGCCCGTCTGGGCCTCGACCCGCTGCCGATCCCCTTCTACGAAGAGCTGATCGGCTCAACCCTGAAGGCGTTCGCGCCAAAAGGTGAATAGGCCCGCAGCGACGATGACCGTGGCCCCGATCGCCACGTTGATGCTCACCGTCTCGCCCAGCAAGGTGATCCCGATGATGCTGGCAAATACCAGCTGCAGATAGGCAAAGGGCTGGACGGCGCTGGCCTCTGCCGCCTCGTAGCAGCGGATCAGCATCCAGTGGCCGGTGACGCTCATCAGGCACAGGCAGATCATCCAGCCCCAATCGGCGCCGCTCATCGGCTCCCAGAACCAGATGCCCACCGCCGTCATCGCAACCGCCCCCGCGACACCGGTCCAGAAAAAGCTGGTCGCGGCCCGGTCCTGGCGCCCCGCATAGCGCGTCAGCAGAGCATAGAGCGCGAAAAGTGCCGCCGCGATCAGCGGGATCACCGCGCGGATGTCGAACACAGCGGCTCCGGGGCGCAGGATGATCATGACGCCCACGAACCCCACACCGATCGCCACCCAGCGCCGCCAGCCCACCCGCTCGCCCAGGATCGGACCCGATAGCGCCGCCACGATCAGTGGCGCCGAGGTGAACACCGCATGGCTTTCGACCAGCCCCAGCAGGGTGAAGGCCACCACCATCACGCAAACCTCAAGCGCCAGCACCAACCCGCGCAGGGTCTGCAAGCCCGGCTGCGCCGTCCGGGCCGCCGCCCGCACCCCGCCCGCCTTGCGCCGCGCGATGGCGATCACGAAGGCGGCAAAGAACCAATAGCGGATCATAACGATCATCAGCACATTGTATTCCGCCGCCAAGTGCCGCGAAATTCCGTCCTGCACCGCAAAGATGAAGGTGGCCATCACCATCAGCCCGATGCCCAGCGGGATGTTGTTGCTCTGGGCCGGAGGCTGAACCGATTCATGTGTCACAGGCTTGCCCGCGTCATGTGTCGCTTGCGCCCATAGCCCGGCACCCGCGCGACGGCAAAACCCGCCTCCGCCAGCCCCCGCCGCACGAAACCGGCCGCCGTATAGGTCGCCGCCGTGCCGCCGGGGGCGGTATGCGTGGCCACCTGCGCCATCAGCTCTGGCGTCCAGAGTTCGGGGTTCTTCGCCGGTGAAAAGCCATCCAGAAACCACGCATCCGCGCGCGCCTGCCACGTGGGCAGCGTCGCGCGGGCGTCGCCCAGGATCACCCGCAACTCGAAATCCGCCCCCTCGAGATGCGCCGGAAAGGCGTCGGCCGCCGCCAGATCATCCGGCAAGCCATCGAACGCGGCCAGCGCGGCGCGCAGATCGGGTATCGCCATCGGATATGCCTCGAAACTGGTGAACCGCAGCCGACCACCACAGCCACTGGCCCGGAACGCCAGCAACGTCACCAGAAAATTCAACCCGGTGCCAAAGCCCAACTCGGCCACGTGGAACCGGTCCGTGAAGCGCGCAGGCAGGTCGTTCCCCGCCAGAAACACATGCCGCGTCTCGGCCATGCCGTTCTCAAGGCTGAAATACGGATCATCGAACCGGGTCGAAACCGGCACTTGCGCCCGCCATTCAAGTTCCGCCGTCTGGTCCTGCACGCGCTTGCCCTGTATCACTCGATCAAGCCGCAATCTGCGCCCAAAGAGAGACACAGGCAATGACCAATATCACCATCCGCGGCGCCGGAATTTTCGGGCTCAGCATCGCGTGGACATTGCTTCGGCGCGGCGCTCGGGTGCAGGTCGTGGACCCGCACGGACCGGCCGCGGGCAGCAGCGGCGGGATCGTCGGCGCGCTGGCCCCGCATGTGCCGGAAAACTGGAATCCGAAAAAGGCGTTTCAGCTCGACAGCCTGCTGATGGCCGGGCCGTTCTGGGAACAGGTAGCGGAGGCAGGTGGAAAAGATCCCGGATTTGTCCGCTCCGGTCGGCTGCAACCTATCGCCGACGACGCGGCGCTGGCGCTGGCGCACCGCAGGGCCGGAACGGCCCGCACGCTGTGGCACGATCATGCCACCTGGGAGGTCGTCGCCGCCGATCACACCCCATGGGCCCCGCACAGCCCCACTGGCCAGCTGATCCGCGACAGTCTCAGCGCGCATCTGCATCCCCGGCAGGCCTGCGACGCGCTGGTCGCCGCACTCGCCGCGCGGGGCGTCACGGTGCAGCACGAGGCGCCGGACCGGGGGCCGGTGATCTGGGCGACCGGTGTGGCGGGCCTCAAGACGCTAAGCGCGGGCCGATCCCGCAGCGCGGGAAACGGTGTCAAGGGACAGGCCGCCCTGCTGGCACACGACGCGCGCGGCCTGCCACAGCTGTTCGCGGGCGGGGTCCACGTCATCCCGCATCTGGATGGGACAACGGCCATCGGCTCCACCTCGGAGCGGGACTACACCGACCCCACATCCACTGACGCGCAGCTTGATGCCGTGATCGCAGCGGCCCGCGCCGCCGTGCCCGCGCTGCGCGACGCACCGGTCATCGCCCGCTGGGCAGGGGTGCGCCCCCGCGCCCGGTCACGCGCGCCGATGCTGGGTGCCTGGCCCGACCGTCCGGGTCACTACATCGCCAACGGCGGGTTCAAGATCGGCTTTGGCATGGCCCCGAAGGTGGCCGAGGTCATGGCCGACCTGCTGCTTGATGGCCGCGACACCATCCCGCCGGGGTTTCGGGTGGAGGACAGCCTGTGACGCCACGGCTGACCACGCTGGACCACCTGGTCCTGACTGTCGCGGACATCGCCGCCACAGTGGCGTTCTATGAAACGGCCCTGGGCATGAAGTCAGAACGGTTCATGGCCGCGGATGGCCAACCTCGCTGGGCGCTGCACTTTGGCACGATGAAGATAAACCTCCACCCCCATGGCAAAGAGTACGAGCCGAAGGCCGCATCGGTCCGACCGGGCTCAGCCGATCTTTGCTTTCTCAGCGAAACGCCGACAGACGAATGGATCGCGCATCTGGAAACACTCCAGATCGCAATCGAAGAAGGCCCGGTGCGCCGTACAGGCGCCACCGGGCCACTGTTGTCGATCTATCTGCGCGATCCGGATGGCAACCTGATCGAGATCGGCACAGAAGCGTGACGGGTTCCTATCTGTCGATTTCAGCTTTGAGCGCCGCCATCAACGCGGTCAGCTCCTTTATATAAAGCTCTCCGGTCAAACGCCCCGACGCATCAAATGCCTCGCGGCTGGCGGCAAGGTGGATCTCGGGACCCTGAAGGATCCGCGTGCGGAACGGCACCATGAAGCCGCGCAGGACCATCTGCGCGCGCTCACCGCCCGCGCGACCCGCGGCGGCGGACATGACCGCAACGGGCTTGCCCGTCCACGGCTTCACCTCTGACCGGCTGATCCAGTCCAGCGCATTCTTCAGCACACCGGACGGGCCCTTGTTGTACTCGGGTGTTGAGATCAGGACCGCATCGGCATCGGCGATCTGACGGGCGAGGCTGTTCACGGTATCTGGCACGCCATTGGCGTCCTCATCGTCACCATCATAGAGCGGAAAGTTGATATCCGCCTGCTCGTAAGTTGCTTCGCCGAACAACCGCGCCGCTTCGCGCAGCAACATCGTATTGGTCGACCCCTCGCGCAGAGCGCCGGAAATGCCGAGAAGTTTATAGGCCATGGGTCTCATCCTTGATCATTAGCTTTGCCTTACAATTGAGGCAGATAACGCAATTCTCAAGGTGTGATCCCCAAACACCGCCTGTGCGCCCGTGCAGACCCGCCCACGAAAAAGCCCCGGCGCAGACTGCACCGGGGCCCTGAAACGTCAACGAAGTACGCTCAGGTCGCGTTCGGCAGGATCACGATCTCGACCCGGCGGTTCTGTGCCTTGCCCTGCGGGTTGAGGTTGCTGGCGACTGGCTGGCTTTCGCCACGGCCAAAGGCCTGGATCCGCGCAGGCGCGACCCCATTCGCGATCAGCACGTTCGAAACTGCGGCCGCCCGACCTTCGGACAGTTGCTGGTTGAACGCCGCTTCACCGTCGCTGTCGGTATGGCCGATCACCTGGATGGTGGAGTTCGGATAGGCCTGAAGGTTGCCCGCGACCGATCCCAGATCGCGACGCAGGTCCGGACGCACGGTGGTCGAGCCGGTGGCGAACAGGATGTCCTGCGGCAGGGTGACGACCAACCGGTCGCCCGTGTTGTTGATGATCACGTTATCATTGCCCAGGCTCGCGCGCAGGTCCGCCTCCTGGCGGTCCAGCGAATAGCCGATGCCAGCGCCCAGCGCCCCACCGATCAACGCTCCTTTCAGCGCGCCCTGATCGCGGTTGCCGTCGCCCTTGGACAGGGCCCCGATCAACGCGCCCGCACCGGCACCGATCAACGCGCCGTTCTTGGTCTTCTGGTTCGGATCGCCCGGCTGTGCGAGGATTGATCCGTTCGGGTTGGTGCATGCGCCCAATGCGACAACGGCCACCATTGCGGCCACGAGGGGAAGTTTTGCAAATGTCATAGTCTTACTGCCTTACTGTTGCGGCTCCGTTCGGGCGAAGCGTCTATCGATCCATGACATATAGAGCCTGCACGCGCCGGGCAAAATGCCTGACACGGGGGAATGAGCGGCATCCCGCGCACCCATCCATTCAGCGGGTATCCGCCCGTGCCGCCTCATAGCCCAGCATCGCCCGCTTCATCGGCAGCCCCCAGCGGTAGCCGCCGATGTCCCCCGACGCGCGCAGAACCCGGTGGCACGGGATCAGATAGCCGATGGGGTTGCGCCCCACCGCCGTGCCCACGGCGCGCACCGCCCTTGGGTTGCCTATCGCCTTGGCGATCTCGCCATAGGTCGTGACGTGGCCGGTCGGCAGATGCAGCAGCGCCTCCCAGACCTTGATCTGGAACGGCGCGCCGACAAGGACCAGGGGTGCTTTGCCCGCCCCGCCCCGTTCTCCGAACGCCGCGCTGACCCACGGGCGCAGGCGCGCCGGGTCGTCCACGAACGTCGCTTCTGGCCAGCGTGAACACAGATCGGCCATTGCGCCCTCCGCGCCCATATCTGCGGCCAGCGAAAGCCCGCAAATCCCGTTTTCGGTGCCCATGACCAGCGCCGCGCCGAAAGGGCTGTCAAACCAGCCCCGGTAAATCGTCACCCCCGCGCCACCCTGCGCGAAAACGCCCGGGCTCATCGCCTCCCAGCGCAGGAACAGATCATGCAGCCGACCGGTTCCCGACAACCCGACGGCATGTGCCGCCTCCAGCGTGGTGAACCGCTCGCGCAACAGCGTCTTGGCGTGGCCAAGCGTCAGGTATTGTTGATAACGCTTGGGTGACACCCCCACCCATGCGCTGAACACGCGCTGGAAATGCGCAGCGGACATGCCCATCTGCGCGGCCAGCGCCTCAAGCGTCAATGGCCCGTCGGCCGCGTCGATCAGTTCGATCGCGCGGCGCATCACACCGTAGTGATAGGCGCCCTGCGGCGCGTCCGGGGTTGGCATCATCTGTGTCATGTCACCACATTATGCCCACGCCCGCTTGCACGCGACCCGAAACCTGCGCATACCTCTGCCCCATGACAAAACCCGCTAAACAGCTCGATTATTGCACCATCCGCACCATCATGGAACGGTTCCACGCCGCCGAGCCGGAGCCGAAGGGCGAATTGGAACACGTCAACGTCTACACCCTGCTGGTGGCCGTCGCCCTGTCGGCACAGGCCACGGATGCAGGCGTGAACAAGGCCACGCGCGCCCTGTTCAAGGTTGCGGACACGCCGCAGAAAATGCTCGACCTCGGGCTTGAGGCGCTTACCGAACACATCAAGACGATCGGCCTGTTCCGCCAGAAGGCCAAGAACGTCATGAAGCTCAGCCAAATGCTTGTGGACGATTATTGCGGCGAGGTGCCCAATTCCCGCGCCGCCCTGCAATCGCTGCCCGGCGTCGGGCGCAAGACGGCCAATGTCGTTCTGAACATGTGGTGGCGCCAGCCGGCGCAGGCCGTGGACACGCATATCTTCCGCGTTGGCAACCGCACCGGCATCGCCCCGGGCAAGACCGTCGATGCGGTCGAGCGCGCCATCGAAGACAACATTCCCGCCGACTACCAGCTGCACGCCCACCACTGGCTGATCCTGCACGGGCGCTACCACTGCAAGGCCCGCAAACCCCTGTGCAGGACCTGCATCATCCGCGACCTGTGCCAATACGAGGACAAGACCACATGAAAACCTATGAAGTCGTCGGCATCGGAAACGCCGTTGTCGATGTGATAACCCATGCCGACGACAGCTTTCTGGGTGAGATGAGCATCGAAAAGGGCATCATGCAGCTGATCGATGCAGACCGCAGCGAGGCGCTGTATCACCGGATGAGAGACCGCCTGCAGACCCCCGGCGGCGCGGTAGCCAACACCATCGCGGGCCTCGGCGCGCTGGGTCTGACCACCGCGTTCATCGGTCGCGTGCATGACGACGACCTGGGCCGGTTCTATGCAGATGCGATGGTCGATAACGGCATAGATTTTGTCAATCCGCCGATCGCGAACGGCGAAATGCCGACATCGCGGTGCATGATCTTCGTCACCCCCGACGGAGAGCGTTCGCTGAACACCTATCTCGGCATCTCCACCGAACTGTCGTCGCAGGATGTGCCCGGCGACGTCGCAGGCAATGCCCGGATCATGTTCCTCGAAGGGTATCTATTCGACCAGGACGCGGGCAAGACCGCGTTCCGCGAGGCCGCCCGCGCCGCAAAGGCGGGCGGCGGGCTGGCCGGGATCACCATCTCGGACCCGTTCTGCGTCGAACGTCACCGCGCCGATTTCCTGCAGATGATCGAACATGAACTGGATTTCGTGATCGGCAACGAAGCCGAGGTGAAATCCCTGTTCGAAACCGACGATCTTGAGGACGCGATGGCCCGCACCGCCGCCATGTGCCCGGTCATGGTCTGCACGAGGGGCGGCGACGGCGCCACGCTCATCCGTGGCGCGGAACGTGTGGACATCCCGGCCCCCGCACGCATCACCCCCGTGGACGCGACCGGCGCAGGCGATCAGTTCGCCGCCGGGTTCATCTATGGCATGGCCACCGGACGCGACCTCGAGACCTGCGGCCACATGGGCAATCTGTGCGGCAGCGAAGTGATATCGCACGTGGGGCCCCGCCCCGAGAAGGACATGATGCAGGTGTTCCGCACCGCCGGGCTGGTCTGATGCTTGGCGACGGATTTCACGCGGTCCCGGCGGGCAAGCTTGCCATGGTCGTCACCTATCTGGAGATGCACGCGCGTCCCGCCCTGCGCGACATTGCGCTGGGCGATGGCCTGACGTTTCGGCAGGTCACGGCACCCTCGCGCGACTGGTACCGCGATGTCTTTTCGCGTGTCGGCGCGCGTGACTGGCTCTGGTTCGAACGACTCACGATGTCGGACGACGATCTTGACGCGATTCTCGGTGATCCGAAGGTCGAAGTGTTCACCCTTGCCAGGGACGGCACCGACGAGGCCCTGCTGGAGCTTGATTTCCGCAAGGAGGGGGAATGCGAGCTGGCCTATTTCGGTCTGACATCGCGGATCATCGGTACCGGCGCCGGGCGTTTCCTGATGAACCACGCCATCACCCGTGCATGGGACGCGGGCATTTCGCGGTTTCACGTGCACACTTGCACCATCGACAGCCCGCAGGCGATTAATTTCTACATCCGCTCGGGGTTCACCCCCTACAAGCGCGAGGTCGAGATCGCCGACGACCCGCGCCTCACCGGACTATTGCCGCGCGATACCGCACAGGGCGTCCCGATCCTCTAGCGTCGGCAAACCGCAGGTGGGCCGGGTCGATCAGCCGCAGGTGACCGCGATGATCGTGTCGGTTTCATCTAGCTGCACGTTGATGCGTAGCGGGTTGAAATCCTGCGTGATCGCTTCGTCCGGGCGGTAGATCCGCTTTGGTTCCGGCACGGCAAGCGCGGCCGCGGCGTCGAGACCGATCAGCCCCTGCTGCGCTGCCGCACCGCAGGTGTCGGCTTGCGCATGCGACGCTCCGTCCATGCGGGGTGCCACCGCACCGCCACAGGCCGCCAGAAGCAGAGCCGCCAGAATTGAAAATCTCGTCATGTTCCATACCTCGCCAGGAATGTCTCGACCGCGTGATCGACCACCCGGTCGATGTCGGCTGCACCGACCTCGTGGATCACGCCAAAGATCAGGCGCATCCAAAGATCGGCCTTGCACAGCTCGCCGAATTGATCGGCGGCCATGACGTAATCGTCAATCGCCAGCTCCCCCCGCGCGCAGGCCTCGGCGAAATACGCGGCCATCTCGGTGCGCATCACAGCGGGACCCGATTCGTAGAAGTTGCGGCCCAATTCCGGAAAACGGTCCGATTCGGCCACACATATGCGAAAGATCTGCTGCCCGAACTTGCTGGTGATGAACCCGAGGAAATGCCTGCCCGTCTGACCCAGCACCTCGCGGGGCGGGGCCGCGCGGTCGATGCTGTCCATCGCCCTGCTCGCCTGGCGCTGACATTCGGTGTTGGCCACCTCCATGAACAACACCCGCTTGTCGGGGAAATACTTGTACAGCGTCGCCTTGGACACCTCTGCCACGCGGGCGATTTCATCCACGCTGGCGCCCTCGAACCCATCCGCCATGAACACCTGCCGCGCCCCTGCGAGCACTTGATCGTATTTTCGGCCACGGTGAATGGCCTTGTGGTCATCGGCAAACCTGTTCATCGTCACTCCACGCAGAAGGTGCTGCACCGTATAAACAGATCGGTTCACTTCCAAGGGCAAAATGAGTTGCCCCTCGCAGCCAAAGCACGTGGCCCCGCCGGATTCATCCCGATTTCCACTGGCGCCCGACAAATCTGCAAGCTATCCCTTTCGCCATGCTGCCGATCTTCCTCAAAACGCTTCCATTTTTTGCACTGATCGGGCTGGGTTACTGGGCCGGTCGAACCCGGTTCTTCAGCGAGGAAGCCACGGCATACCTCACCAAATTCGTCTTTTACTTTGCCCTTTCGGCCATGCTTTTCCGATTTTCGGCCAACCTGTCCTTTGCGGATGTCTGGAACGCGCGGCTGGTGGCTGCGTATCTGTGGGGGACGGCGTTTGTCTACGGTATCGCCACGCTGGTCTGCTATTTCCGCAAACTCAGCGTCGAGGTCACCGCGATCGAGGCGCAATGCGCGGTCATCGGAAACGTGGGGTTTCTGGGGGTACCGATGCTGACGCTGCTTTTGGGACCCGAGGCCATCGGCCCGGTGATGACGGCGCTTGCGGTGGATCTCATCGTGTTCTCGTCGCTCATCGTGATCCTGATCACAGGATCGCGCGATGGCCGGATGAGCATGGCGGTCCTGCGCACCGTAGGCCTAGGCCTGATCCGCAACCCGATGATCGTGGCAGTCAGCCTCGGGCTGTTGTGGTCCGCGCTGCAACTGCCGATCCCCGCACCCGTCAACGAATTTCTTGCCATCCTCGGAGGTGCCGCGACCCCCGGCGCGTTGTTCGCGATCGGTGCGTCGCTGGCCTCGAAATCAGCCGAGCGGTTGTCGGTGGCGGGCTGGCTCAGTTTCTGCAAGCTTGTGCTGCATCCGCTTTTCGTCGGCTTCGCCTGTCTCGTGCTGTTTCATGTGGAGCCGTATCAGGCCACCGTCATCATCTCAGCGGCGGCGCTGCCCGTGGCCGGCAACGTGTATATCCTCGCGCAACACTACGGCGTCGCGCCGCAGCGGGTGTCGGCGGCGATCCTCGTCTCTACAGCGCTCAGCATCGTGACCGTCAGCCTGTGCATCGCCTGGCTGACCGGCAGCTGAGCGACCAGCGCCGCCAGCTCTCCCTTTTGCACACCGCCCGCCACGACCCTTGCCCCAAGCACCTCATCCCGATACCCAAGGTGAAACCCTGAACAGGAGCCGCACATGGAAACCCTATCGACCAATGCCTGCTTTGGCGGCACGCAACACGTCATCAGACATGCCTCAGGCGCATGTGCCTGCGACATGACCTTTGGCCTGTTCCTGCCCGCAGAGGCAAGGGACGGACCCGTACCGGTGCTATGGTTCCTGTCCGGGCTGACCTGCACGCACGAAAACGCAATGGTGAAGGCCGGCGCACAGGGCTGGGCGGCGGAACAGGGCGTTGCACTGGTGTTCCCCGATACCTCGCCCCGCGGCGAGGGCGTGGCCGATGACGCGGCCTATGATCTCGGGCAGGGTGCGGGGTTCTATGTGAACGCGACGCAGGACCCGTGGAAGCCGCATTTCCAGATGTGGTCCTACCTCGCGGACGAGCTGCCCGCGCTTCTGACGGAACATTTCCCGCTCGACATGGAGCGCCAGTCGATCATGGGTCATTCCATGGGCGGGCATGGCGCCTTGACGCTGGCGATGTCGCTGCCGGGGCGCTTCGCCTCGGTCTCGGCCTTCGCGCCGATCACGAACCCGACGGAAAGCGACTGGGGCCGCAAGCAGCTGACAGCCTATCTGGGCGAGGACGAAAGCGGCTGGGCCGGGCACGATGCCTCCGTCCTGATGGCGCAGACAGGGTTCGATGGCCCGGTGCTGGTCGATCAGGGGACCGAGGATCAATTCCTCGATCTGCTGCGGCCCGAAGCGCTGAGCGCCGCGATGGCAAAGCGTCGCCAGCAGGGCAGTTTCCGGATGCAGCCCGGCTATGACCACAGCTACTTCTTCATCGCGACCTTCATGGAAGACCACGTGACCTTCCATGCAGACGCGCTTTGGTCCGCATGACGGCGATCTATGTCGACGCCGACGCCTGTCCGGTCAAGGCCGAGGCAGAGCGCGTGGCAACGCGGCACAAGCTGCGCCTCTACGTCGTGTCGAACGGGGGGCTCCGCCCGTCGGCCAATCCGTTGGTCGAAACCGTGATCGTCCCTGACGGGCCGGATGTGGCAGACATGTGGATCGCGGACCGCGCAGGGCCGGGAGATGTGGTTGTGACCGGCGACATCCCCCTGGCCGCGAAATGCGTCGCGGCGGGGGCACGGGTGATCAAGCACAACGGCGAAGCCTTGACACAGGCCAATATCGGAAATGTCCTGGCGACCCGGGATCTGATGGCGGACCTGCGGGCAGCGGATCCGTTTCGGCAGGGCGGCGGCAAAAGCTTTTCAAAGGCGGACCGTTCCCGCTTTCTGGAGGCACTGGAACGCGAGATACGAGCCGCGCAAAAGTTGGGGTAAACGAATTTTTTTGAAAAATTCGAACCGGAATTTTTCAAAAATTCCGATACCCGGTGAGAGGAATGGACATGACGCCCAAGGCGGTGATCTTTGACATCGGCAATGTGCTGATCGAATGGCAGCCCGAGCGGTTCTTCGACGGTGTCATCGGCGCAACCCGGCGGCGCGCGCTATTTGCCGCCGTGGATCTGCATGGCATGAACGACCGGGTCGACCGCGGCGAGCGCTTCAGTGAGGTTACCGCGCAGACTGCCGATGCTCATCCCGACTGGGCGCCCGAAATCGGGATATGGCATGATCGCTGGCTGGAGATGGCAAGCCCTGCCATCGACCATTCCGTCCGGCTGATGACGGCACTGCAGGGCAAGGGCGTGCCAGTGTTCTCGCTCACCAATTTCGGCACGGACACCTATGATCTGGCTGCGACGAAATATGATTTCCTGCGGGCCTTCGACCGCGACTTCATTTCAGGGCACATGGGCGTGATCAAACCCGACCCGGCCATTTATCACATGTTGGAAGACGCATCCGGCCTTTCCGGCCCGGAGCTGCTGTTCACCGACGACCGCGCCGACAACATCGCGGCGGCCGCGGCACGCGACTGGCAGACCCATCTGTTCGACGGCCCGACGGGCTGGGCCAGCCGCCTTGTCGCGGCAGGGCTGCTTTCCGAGGAGGATACACAATGACCCAAATCCCATTCATCCCGTTCCGGGAGGGCGAGAGGCTTCTGGATTGGATTTCACTGACCGATGCACTGGCAGCGGGGCACGGGCAACCGAAAGCGCAGATCGGTGATACCTTCCTCTACCGCGATCCCGACACCCTGCTCAGCCGGGCCGCATGGATCGACGGCATGGGGGCCGCGGTCAAGACCGCAACGGTGTTTCCCGGCAACGCGGCGCAGGGCAAGCCCAATATCAACGGGGGCGTGAACCTCTACAGCGACAAGGACGGCACGCTGGAGGCGATCATCGACTTCCATCTTGTGACCAAGTGGAAGACCGCCGGCGACAGCCTGCTTGCCGCGCGCCGCCTTGCGCGCCCAGACAGCCAAAACATCCTGCTGGTCGGTGCCGGGACCGTCGCCGCCTCGCTATACGAGGCTTACGGCGCCGCCTTCCCGGGTGCGCAGTTCACGATCTGGAACCGCACCCGCGCCAAGGCCGAAGCCATGGCCGAAACGCGGCCCGACATGCGCGTGGCAGACGATCTGGAAAGCGCGGTCGCACAGGCCGACATCATCGGCAGCGCCACCATGTCCACCGAACCTCTGATCCGGGGCGACTGGCTACGCCCGGGCCAGCACCTCGACCTGATCGGCGCCTACCGACCCGACATGCGCGAGGTCGACGACACGGCCCTCACCCGCGCGCGCCTGTTCGTGGACAGCCGTGACACAACGCTGGGCCATATCGGTGAGATCAAGATCCCACTGGAGGCGGGCACAATCGCGCAGAGCGACATCATCGCGGATTTCTATGACCTTCCCGCCTTTCGGCGCCAGTCGGACGATGAGATCACCCTTTGCAAGAACGGCGGCGGCGCGCATCTGGACCTGATGACCAGCCGCTACATTCTTGAACAATGGCGCGGGTCGGCATGATCTGGCTGCTCTTCGCCGGGGCGCTGCTGGCGCTGGCCGCGGGCCCGTTCCTGTGGGAGCGGCGCCGCGCGCAGATGACGGACGACCGCCGCGGCTCTGCGCCGGGACATCTCGTCGAACTGAGCCAGGGCGTCACCCACTACCGCCTCAGCGGCCCACCGAGCGGCCCGTTGGTGATCTGCGTGCACGGTCTGACAACGCCCAGCTTTGTCTGGGGTGCGCTGACCCGTGGGCTGACCGCCGCCGGGTTCCGGGTGCTGGTCTATGACCTTTACGGGCGGGGATATTCCGACCGCCCCGGCGGCCTTCAGGACAAGGGGTTCTTCCTGCAACAGCTTGATGATCTGCTGGACCACCTCGAGATCGACCAGCCGTTCGACCTGATCGGCTATTCCATGGGCGGTGCCATCGCCACGGCCTTTGCCGCGGAGCAGACGGCCCGGATCACCCGTCTGATCCTGCTCGCACCTGCGGGCATGACCGTGCGGCAGGGCCGGGTCGTCCGGATGATCCGCGAACACAAGCGCCTGGGCGATTGGCTCATGCTGCTGCGCTATCCCTCGGTGCTGCGAAGTGGCCTGCGGGCGGAAGCGGCCCTGCCCACTGCGGTCCCCGAGATCGCACGCCAGCAGGCGGACCAGCTGACCTATCAGGGCTTTGTCCCCGCCGTTCTGTCGAGCCTGCGGGGGATCCTGTCAAAGCCGCAGGAGGAAGAGCATCTGACCCTGCGCCGCGCGGGTCTGCCGATTCTGGCGATCTGGGGCGGCGAAGACAACGTGATCCCCGCCCGCGCCATGGGACAGCTGGCCGCCTGGAACCACGGGGTGGTGCACGAGGTGATTGAACATGCGGGCCACGGCCTGCCCTATACCCACAGCGATCGCGTCCTTTCGTTGATCACCGCGTTCCTGCCGACGCCGGAAACGGACGACCGGGGCCGCTGATCTGGCGCGTCCGGATGCTCTGTTGCATGTGCCGCTCAACCGGTCGGAACAGCCGTCCGCTCCATCCGCTGTTCGCGGATCGGCAGATGCACGATGGCGCTGAAAGCACCGACAGCTACGCCGATCCACCACACGGTGGTATAGGTGCCATAGGCGTCGTACAAACGGCCCCCGAGCCAGACACCGATAAAACTGCCCAGCTGGTGGCTGAAAAAGATGATCCCATAAAGCGTGCCCATGTATCGCAAGCCATAGATATGCGCGATCAACCCGGACGTCAGCGGCACCGTCGCCAGCCACAACGACCCCATCAAAAGCGAAAAGACAACCACGCTCAGCGGTGTGATCGGCAGCACGATAAAGACCGCCGCCACAATCGTGCGCCCGGCATAGATCCCCGCCAGCAGGTATTTCTTTGAATACCGGTTTCCCGCCCAGCCCGCCAGCAAGGTGCCCGCCACGTTTGCCAGGCCGATCAGCGAAATCGCAATCGCTCCCAGCGCGCTGGTAGTCGTGATGCCGATGCTGTGCAGCAGGCCCCCCGACAGGATCGGCCCACACATTTCCGTCACGAAAGCCGGGAAATGCGCGGTGATAAAGCCAAGCTGATATCCGCAAGAGAAAAAACCGACGAAAATCAACGTATAGCTCGGGTCCCGAAACGCCCGGACAAGGATCGCCCCAAGCGTTTCCTCAAGCTCGGCACGGTGCGCCTGAACCGGCGCGCGCATCAGCGGCAGCGTCAGGATCATCGACAGGATCACAGCCGCGAAGATCATGAACACCGATTGCCACGACATCATCCCCAGCAACCACTCGGCCACGGGTGCGCCAAATATCTGCCCGCCGCTGCCCGCCGCCGTCACCACCGCCAGCGACATCGAGCGGTTCTCGTCCGAGGCCGCGCGGCCCACCACGGCAAGGATCACGCCAAACCCCGTGCCCGCAATGCCAAAGCCCACCAGCCACGCATAGGTCTGATGCGCAATCGGCGTCTCGGCGCCCGCCGACAGGATCAGCCCCAGCGCATAGACCACGGCACCCAGAACGATCGCCTTGCGGTCGCCGATCTTCTCGGCCATGGCGCCGAACAACGGCTGCCCGATGCCCCACGCCAGGTTCTGGATCGCGATCGCAAGCGAGAATTCGGCCCTGAGCCAGCCGAATTCCTCGGCAATCGGAATCTGGAAAACGCCAAAGGATGCGCGGATGGCAAAGCTGGCCATGATGATCACGCAGCCGACGATCAGAACGGGCGAAAACAGTGGCGACTTGTGCACGGCAGGCTCCAATACCAGATCGCTCCGTTCTGGGCGTCAGCACAAAGCAGGTCAATCGCACAATTGTATGCAGACACTTTTCAACCCAGCACGGGTTAGGTAGGGAATTGGCATGACCAGTTTCCGCACCCTCTACGACCAGAAAATCGCCGATGGCGCGCTGCGCCCCGATCCTGCGCAGGAGACGGTACTGCCGGAATTCGACCGCATCCGCGAGGCGCTTCTGGTGCCCGTCAAGAAGGGCCTGTTCCGCAAAGCGCCCGAACCGCCGCGCGGTCTCTATCTTTGGGGAGGCGTCGGGCGCGGCAAATCCATGCTGATGGATCTGTTCGTAAACCATCTGGACGGAATCCCCGCCCGCCGCGTACATTTTCACGCCTTCATGCAGGAAATCCACGCGGCCCTGCATGAGGCGCGCAAGACCGGGGTCGATGATGCAATCGCACCCGTCGCGCGGGACGTCGCCGAATCCGTCCGCCTGCTGGCCTTCGACGAGATGCAGATCACC
>JBFFQZ010000031.1:0-15581 GCA_041573235.1 Sulfitobacter sp.
ACGAAGTTGATGCGTCCGACGCATCATGGAACTCCGACACTGATTACGAGATGGGCAACATGGGCCACCGCCCCGGCCTCAAGGGCGGCTATTTCCCCGTCAACCCCGTTGACGAAAGCCAGGACCTGCGCGCCGAGATGCTGTCGACGATGAAGCGTCTGGGCATGAAAGTGGACAAGCACCACCACGAGGTCGCGTCCTGCCAGCACGAGCTTGGCCTGATCTTTGACAGCCTGACCAAACAGGCAGACGAGCTTCAGAAGTACAAATACGTGATCCACAACGTGGCCCACGCCTATGGCAAATCCGCCACCTTCATGCCCAAGCCGATCTATGGCGACAACGGCTCGGGGATGCACGTGAACATGTCCATCTGGAAGGATGGCAAACCCCTGTTCGCAGGTGACAAATACGCCGACCTGTCGCAGGAAGCCCTGTGGTTCATTGGCGGCATCCTGACCCACGCCAAGGCGCTCAACGCGTTCACCAACCCCGCCACGAACTCGTACAAGCGCCTGATCCCAGGTTTCGAAGCCCCCGTTCTGCGCGCCTATTCCGCCCGCAACCGGTCCGGCTGCGTCCGGATCCCATGGACAGAATCGCCCAAGGCAAAGCGCGTCGAGGCACGTTTCCCCGATCCGGCGGCCAACCCCTACCTGGCATTCGCGGCCCTTCTGATGGCCGGCCTTGACGGCATCAAGAACAAGATCGATCCAGGCGAGGCGATGGACAAGAACCTCTATGACCTGCCCGCTGAAGAACTGGCCGGCATCCCAACCGTCTGCGGCTCGCTGCGCGAAGCGCTTGAAGAGCTGGAGAAGGACATGGACTTCCTGCTGGCGGGCGATGTGTTCACCAAGGACCAGATCGAAGGCTATATCGGCCTGAAGATGGAAGAGGTGCACATGTATGAGCACACACCTCACCCCGTTGAATTCGGCATGTATTACAGCGTCTGAGACGACACCAAAGAACCGATCAGGGGCGCCCCGCTTTGGGCGCCCCTTTTTCGTGGCTCCCCACGATTGCGGGCGTTAACCACGCCCTTTCGCCAATCCCACCGTATTGACGGAAATCGGCCACAGTTTGGCCGACAGCTGCGATCACACATGCCCGCAGACAAGTTGAAAACAAGAACGGTGCGACATGACGAATACGATCAAGTTTCCCCCGCAGGCACGCGCGCCCATCACGCTTTCCGCTCCTGCCAATCTGAATGCGCCGCCGCGACCCGATCCGGTCGGGGGGCGCATGATCCGGCGCGCGTCCGGTTTCGGCCTTTGGTGTGCGGGGCTGACCGCCATGGGCACCGTCTTGGCGAATGCAGCGTCGTCATTCCCGCTCCCGTAGGGATTGCAACGAAGGGACGGTCCGGTAATCTTTGGTCAACCAACAGTCAGAGGTCATCGCCATGCACGCCGTAGGATCACTTGCCATCGCTTTCGTCTTTTCCGCAGTATTGGCCACGCCGACCCTGGCCGCAGACTGCGGTAATGATGCGGGCGGCTTCACCACGTGGAAAGCGGCCTTTGCCACCCGGGCGCAAAAGGCCGGTGTCGGACAGCGGGGTCTGGATGCGCTGGCACGGGCCAGCTATGCCAGCGGGACCATCAGGGCGGACCGCAACCAGAAATCGTTCAGATACACGCTTGAGAAATTCCTCCAGATCCGCGGCGCAGATACGATCGTCAGCCAGGGGCGCAAACGCAAATCCCGCAGTCCCGGCTTTTACCTGGCGTTGGAGCAGCAATACGGCGTGCCTGCGGGCGTGCTGCTGGCGATCCACGGGATGGAGACCGGGTTTGGTGGCTTCATGGGCGACAGTCAGGTCGTCTCGGCGATCACGACGCTGGCCTACGACTGCCGCCGCGCGTCGTTCTTCGTGCCCCATGCCATCGGCGCACTGATGCTGGTAGACCGCGGCGCGATCGACGACAGCACCAAGGGCGCCAAGCACGGAGAGCTGGGCCATACCCAGTTCCTGCCGGGCAACGCGCTGCGCTATGGCGTGGACGGCAATGGCGACGGGCGGGTAGATTTCTACGACCAGACAGATGCGCTGGCCTCAACCGCCAATTTTCTGCGCAAGAAAGGCTGGAAGCCCGGCGTCGGCTACCAAGAAGGCCAGCCCAATTTCACGGTGATCAAGAAGTGGAACGCGGCAACCGTCTATCAGCAGGCCATCGCCCTCATGGGCGCACGGATCGACAGCTGATCCCTTCTGACGACACCGCAGCCGCCCGTTCCGGGGCGTGTTCAAGGCCGCGCGCCTGCCGTCGTCGGGGATCCGGCCGCTGACCGGGCGTTTTGAGGCGATTGTCGATGTGGTGGTGTCCCAGCAGGCGATCGCCCCCCCGCCGCAAGAGACTTCGGGCCGCGACCCGCATTTGGTGGCTGCTTGGGCGTTTCAGGCGCCGAGGCTTGCGCCCCGCACCACGTAGGTGTGGATCGAGAACACCACCGCCTGCGTGCGGGGCAGTCGCAGGATGCATTGCCGCTCTGAGCGGATAAATGGCGCGGCCGCGCGATCAGGGGAAATGCGGCGTGACATCTGCGCCGATCGAGGTTGATGCAACTCGGGATCATCGTACCAAAGCCGATTGAACCGCCACAGGGGGCGTCCCACGCGCACCCCGTCAAACAGGCGCTGCACCCGGCGCGCCAGATCCGCGTCATATTCCGGCACCGGCGCATGCACCGCGGTAAGCGGCCTGCCCGCTTTCTCGGCCAATCGCCAACTGGCCGGAAAGCACAGCACGGCGCCAACAAGAACATGCTCGCCCGCGTCCTTGCGCAGCAGACAGATGTCCTCCTGCACCAGCTGTCCCAGCGTGCCCAGGGGATCGTCGCGATCCGGTATCACCCGCCGCCCGTCGGGGCAGATCACCCCGGCCCCGTCGCGCCTGAACCCCATTGACGGCAGCAGATCCAGCGCCGCATCCAGCACCTCGCGCGCGATCTCCAGCGCGCCGGGATCAAGCCACAGCACATCGTCGCGGCGGGTCTGCAGCAGTGCCAGCCGCCGCCGCATCTGCGCGGCATAGGCTTCGTCCACCCGCAGCCAGTCCCCCGCCGCCGCGGGCGCCATGCCCGGCAAGCCTGTGGGCCCACGCATCTCTTCGGGAAGGGCGTTCTGCAATATCGTCTCCATGCGCCGCTGATAGCGCGCCGGGCCGCCGGTGTCAGGGCAAAAGCGACACGGCTTTGCGTCGCTTTCGACCATGCATGCGCCCGAAAATAAGGCAGGCTTGCAAAAGGAGGAGGACATCGCGATGAACCGCCACTTCCGCGAAACGCGCAAGATCGACCCGACCCGGGGCACGACCCTGCCCGATGGTTCCCCCAACGACATGGACCGGATCGAGATCGGCCCGACCCGGCTGGCGCTCGATGAATGGGCCGCAGCGGGGCTGACTCTGCCGAACCTCGCGGAAATGCGGCGCTACCGCTGGGCGCGGCTGACACAGCACATCGTCGCGCGCGGCTATGGCGGGCTGCTGATGTTCGACCCGCTCAACATCCGCTACGCGACCGACAGCACCAACATGCAGCTGTGGAACACGCACAACCCGTTTCGCGCGGTGCTGCTCTGCGCGGACGGCTACATGGTAATCTGGGACTACAAGAATGCGCCCTTCCTGAGCACCTTCAACCCGCTCGTGCGCGAACAGCGCGCAGGCGCCGACCTGTTCTATTTCGACCGGGGCGACAAGGTCGGCGTGGCGGCGGACCGGCTGGCGGGGGAAATCCGCGACCTGATCGCGGTGCACGGCGGCGGTAACCGGCGGCTGGCAGTGGACAAGATCATGCTGCACGGTCTGCGCGCGCTTGAACGCGCGGGATTCGAGGTCATGGATGGCGAGGAGGTCACCGAAAAGTCGCGCAGCATCAAGGGCCCCGACGAGATCCTCGCGATGCGTTGCGCCGCCCATGCCTGCGAGACCAGCGTGCGCGCGATGGAGGATTTCGCCCGCGCCGAGATCCCCGGCGGCAACATATCCGAAGACGACGTCTGGGCCGTGCTGCATGCCCAGAACATCAGGCGCGGCGGCGAGTGGATCGAGACCCGCCTGCTCAGCTCGGGCCCGCGCACCAACCCGTGGTTCCAGGAATGCGGGCCACGGATCTGCCGCAACAACGAGATCATCAGCTTCGACACCGATCTGATCGGCAGCTACGGCATCTGCGTGGACATCTCGCGCAGCTGGTGGATCGGAGACACCGCGCCCCCCGCCGACATGGTCCATGCCATGCAACACGGGGTCGAACACATCATGCAGAACATGCAGATGCTCAAACCCGGCGTGATGATCCCCGAGCTGTCGGCGGGCACCCATGTGTTGGAGCCGCAATTTCAGAAACAGAAATACGGATGCCTCATGCATGGCGTTGGCCTGTGCGACGAATGGCCCCTGGTCGCCTATCCCGATCAGGCGGTCGAGGGGGCATATGACTATCCGCTGGAGGCGGGGATGGTGCTGTGCGTCGAGGCGCTGGTCAGCCCCGAGGGAGGTCACTTTTCGATCAAGCTCGAGGACCAGGTGCTGATCACCGAAGACGGCTTTGAAAACCTGACGACCTATCCGTTCGACGCGGCCCTGATGGGAGCCTGAGCGAACAAAGGTCCGGCCCAACCCGGAACCGTTGCCTGCACAACGCGCATCGCCGCGTGCGCGGCAGGAGTAAGCGCCGCTATTGCCCCAGGGCCTGCGCCAGATCGTCCCGCAGATCGCCCGCGTCCTCAATCCCCACGGACAGGCGCAGCAGGCCCTCGGGGATGCCGGTGTGCGGCTCGATCGTGTGGCGGTGCTCGACCAGGCTTTCCACCCCGCCCAGCGACGTGGCCCGGTGAAAGAGCCTGAGCCGCCCCGTGACGCCAAGCGCCGCGTGCGCACCGCCCTTGACGACGAACGACAACAGCGGGCCATAACCGCCCTGCATCTGGGCGGTGGCGAGGGCATGGCCGGGATGGCTTTGCAGACCGGGATAAAGCACCGTTTCGACCCTGGGATGATCGCTCAGATACGTCGCGAGGGTCTGCGCATTGGCCGACATCCGCTCGACCCGCAGCGGCAGGGTGCGCATGCCGCGCAGCAACAGCCAGGCCTCGAACGGTCCCAGCACCGCGCCGGCCGTGTCGCGATCCAGACGAATCGCCTGCCAGACCGCGCTGTTCGCGTCCGCACAGCTCAGCGCACCGGCCAGCACGTCGGAATGCCCGTTCAGCCCCTTGGTGGCCGAATGCATCACCAGGTCCGCACCGAACCGCAGCGCCTGCGTCAGCACCGGTGTCGCCGTGGTCATGTCCGCGACAAGCAATCCGCCCGCCGCATGGACCGCCTGTGCACAGGCGGCAAGGTCGACAATCCGCAGCCACGGGTTCGACGGGGTTTCGACCCAGGCCAGCGCCGGGCCATGGGCCGCGCAAGCCGCCGCAAAAGCGGCGGTGTCGGCCGCTTCGACCTCGATCAGGGTGATGTCCCGACGCGCGCAGAAATCACGGATCCAGGCGGTCGTGCCCCAGTAAATCTGGCTTTGTACCACTACGGTGGCACCTGCGGGCAGCGTGCGGAACACGGCGGCCACCGCGGCCATGCCCGAAGGAAAGACCATCGCCTCCGCCGCGCCTTCAAGCTCGGCCAGCACCGATTCCACCATGCGGCCATTGGGGGCGTGCGACCGCGAATAGACGTTGCCGTCAACGGTCGGCACGTATTGCGCGTCGCGCACGAATGTCGTGGCCGGGTGAATGGGCGGCACCACGCCGCCCGTCGCATTGTCCAGCAGCCCCCCCGCCTGTGCGGCGATGGTGGCAGGGTGCAGGGCGGCGGGCTGTTTGACGGACATGAAAACTCCTGTGGCTGGATGGCCCAGCTTTATGCCGCGCGGTGACTGCGCGCAATCTCTCACCATGGCGTGATCGCGGCACCCGCCCCCTTGTGCCGCCGCCTGCCCTGCGCCACCCTTTCACCCAACCGAAAGGAGTACCTCCATGCCCACCAGACACGTCACATTCGCGGGCCATGACGGATCGCAGCTTTCGGCACGGCTTGACCTGCCGTCGGGGCCACATCTGGCCACGGCGCTGTTTGCCCATTGTTTCACCTGCGGCAAGGACATCCCCGCCGCGCGTCGCATCGCGGTGCACCTGGCGGCGATGGGAATCGCCGTCTTGCGGTTTGATTTCACCGGGCTGGGGCACTCCGGAGGCGAGTTCGCAAACACCTCGTTCTCCAGCAATGTCGATGACCTGATCGCCGCGGCGACCTGGTCCGCGCAGCAGGGCTTTCCGCCAAGCCTGTTGATCGGCCATTCGTTCGGCGGGTCGGCGGTGATCAAGGCAGCGGCAATGCTGGAAGGGATCAAGGCAGTGGCGACGCTGGGCGCGCCCTTTGATCCGGCGCATGTGACCCGTCATTTCGCGGACGCGGTGCCCCGGATCGCGGCGCAGGGGGCGGCCGAGGTATGTCTGGGCGGGCGGTCGTTTATCATTGGAAAATCCTTTTTGCGCGACACCGGCAATGGCGCGCTGGGTGAGGTCCTGCCGGACCTCAAGGCTGCATTGCTGGTCCTGCACGCACCGCGCGATGCGGTCGTTGGCATCGACAACGCGGCGCAGATCTTCATGGCGGCCCGCCATCCCAAGAGCTTTGTGTCGCTAGACGATGCCGACCACCTGATCAGCCGCCCCGAGGATGCGGAATACGCCGCCGGGGTGATCGCGACCTGGGCTGCGCGCTATATTCAACGCCGCCCGCCCGCGCCCCCGGTCAACACGCCCGAAGGCGTGGTTCGGGTCTCCGAGGCGGATCGCGACGGTTTCCTGCAGGATGTCACCTCGGGCAGCCATGTGCATGTGCTCGCGGATGAGCCATTGGCCTACGGCGGCACCAACATGGGCATGTCGCCCTACGGGTTCCTGTCGGCGAGCCTTGGCGCATGCACCTCTATGACGATCCGGATGTATGCGCGACGCAAGGACTGGCCGCTAGATCATGTCGAAGTCGATGTCTCGCACGAGAAGGTCCACGCACAGGACGCCGCGATGGCCCAAGATGAGAAAATCGACACGTTTCACCGCCGGATACGGCTGACCGGTCCCGACCTTACCCAAACACAGCGTGACCGGCTCCTGGCGATTGCCAACCACTGTCCTGTGCACCGCACGCTGGAGCGGTCCGCGGTGGTTCAAACCGAATTGCTCTAGTGCCGCCCCGCAGGTGCGTGAATAATGACGGTCTGTGACCGTGTGCTGCCTTGTTCTCATCCGCGCCACGGTTTATGCCGCCCGTGTCCTATACCCAGTCACAAAAGGTGTGCCGATGATCCCTCGCTATTCCCGTCCCGAAATGGTGGCCATCTGGTCGCCGGAACAGAAATTCCGGATCTGGTATGAAATCGAAGCGCATGCCTGCGACGCGATGGCGGATATCGGCGTCATCCCCCGCGCGAACGCCGAAGCCGTCTGGAAGGCGAAGGACGTTGAATTCGACGTCGCACGCATCGATGAGATCGAGGCCGTGACCAAACACGACGTCATCGCCTTTCTCACACATCTGGCCGAGCACGTGGGCAGCGACGAGGCCCGGTTCGTGCACCAGGGCATGACAAGCTCGGATGTGCTCGACACCTGTTTCAACGTGCAACTGACGCAGGCGGCCGATCTGCTGATCGCGGATGTGGAAGGGCTCCTGGCCGCGCTCAAACGCCGCGCGTATGAACACAAGGACACAGTACGCATCGGCCGCAGCCATGGCATCCACGCCGAACCGACGACGATGGGCCTGACCTTTGCGCGCTTCTACGCTGAAATGGACCGCAACCTGCACCGGCTGCGCACCGCGCGCGCGGAAATCGCGACGGGCGCCGTATCGGGTGCCGTGGGTACCTTTGCCAACATCGATCCGCGCATCGAAGAGCATGTGTGCGAAAAGCTGGGGCTGACCCCCGAGCCGATCTCGACCCAGGTGATACCGCGCGACCGCCACGCGGCGTTTTTCGCAGCACTCGGTGTGGTGGGCAGTTCAATCGAAAACATCGCGACCGAAATCCGGCACATGCAGCGCACCGAAGTGCTTGAGGCGGAAGAGTTCTTTTCCGCCGGTCAGAAAGGCTCGAGCGCAATGCCGCACAAGCGCAACCCGGTCCTGACAGAGAACCTGACGGGCCTTGCGCGACTGGTCCGGATGGCGGTGGTTCCCGCGATGGAGAACGTGGCACTTTGGCACGAGCGCGATATTTCGCACTCCTCGGTAGAGCGCAACATCGGACCGGACACGACCATCACGCTGGACTTCGCACTGTCGCGGCTTACCGGCGTGATCGACAAGCTGGTGATCTATCCCGAAAACATGCTGGCGAACATGAACAAATTCCGCGGCCTTGTCATGAGCCAGCGGGTTCTGCTGGCGCTGACACAGGCAGGTGTGAGCCGTGAAGACAGCTATAAGCTGGTGCAGCGCAACGCGATGAAAGTCTGGGAAGAGGGCAAGGATTTCAAAACCGAGCTCCTGGCGGACGCGGACGTACTGGCCGCGCTGAGCGCCGATGAGATCGAGGAAAAGTTCGATCTTGGCTACCATACCAAACATGTGGACACGATCTTCAAACGTGTTTTCGGAGAGTGACGAAGGCGGGGTGCAGGGATACCTGCACCTTACGCTGACTGGCCTGGTAAGGTGCATTTCAATGCACCACCATGCTCGAACTTCTTTGAGAACACGTATTTCCACGCTAATCTCCTCAGATCCTGAAGGAGTAAGGCGCATGAAATTGAATATACCCCTTTCTGCTGCTGCTCTTGTTTTGCTGCCATCGCTGGTGTTGGCCGCGGGCTGCAGCCATTCCAAGCAGGCCATGTCCTGCGCGGCAGGCACCGTCTATGACGCAGAAAGCAAGACCTGCGTGGCCACAACGACCTGAGCCAACCGGCGTCGCGGCGAGAGAACTGAACACAACGTGATCTCGTCGAGGCGTCTGCGGTCTTTACCGCGGACGATACCGCATTACCTCTCGCGGCAGACGTTGTTTCAATCTTGTCCGGAGCCTCCGATATGCGACTTGTTCTTGCTACTGTTCTGTCTCTTGCACTTCCCGCGGTCGCCGCTGCGGCGGGCGATGAAACCGCGCCGCCAAAGAAACCGAAATGCGAGAGCGGTTTCGTCTACGACAAGAAGACCAAGTCATGCGTCTCCACCAATGGCAACCGGTTCGACACAGAGACGCTGTACCAGGAGGTGCGCGCGCTGGCCTATGACGGGCGGTACGCGGATGCGCAGATCCTGCTTGGGCTGATGCCCCCAGACGACGACAGGACGTTGACCTACATGGGCTTCACGCATCGCAAGATGGGCGATATGCAGACCGCAATGTCGTATTATGAACGGGCGTTGAAGAAGAACCCCGACAACATTCTTGCGCGCTCCTACATGGGTCAGGGTCTGGTCCAGGACGGCAATATCGCCGCAGCGCGCGAGCAGTTGAACGCCATTCGCGACAAGGGCGGCACCGGAACCTGGGCGGAAGCATCGCTGCGCACCGCGATCGCGACAGGCCGGACTTTCGACTATTGAACGCAGGCACACGACACAGGAAACAGTACCGCGCAACCGCTGCGCCGTTTTTTGCTTCCATATGGCCTGCAGTTTCAGTCCTTGTTCACCTTTGTCCCGCATACCCGTCCCATCCCCTTCAGGAGATGAGCCGACATGATGGAACTGCCCTCCCTCTCCGGATTTGACCCGGTGCCCGACCTGCCCCGCGTTGTGCCCGACACCACGCTGAGCCAGAAGGCCAAGGCCGCCATCGTTGTCAGGCTCTTGATCAATGAAGGCGCCGATATCCCGCTTGAGGAATTGCCCGACGACCTGCAGGAGGAGCTGACCCAGCAGATGGGGGCGATGCGGGTTGTGGACCGGGTCACGCTGCAATCCGTGGTCGAGGAATTCACCGATGCGCTCGATTCGATCGGTTTGCACTTCAAGGGCGGCATCGCCGGAGCGCTTGACGCACTGGAGGGGCGTATCAGCCGCGACACTGCCGCCAGGCTGCGTAAGGAAGCGGGCGTGCGCGCGGCAGGCGATCCGTGGAAACGGCTGCGCGCGCTGAACGCCGATGCGCTTATGGAAATGGTGCAACAGGAAAGCACCGAAGTCGCGGCGGTCCTGCTGTCCAAGCTGGATGTCAGGGTCGCCGCGGGCGTGCTGGGCAAGCTGCCCGGCCCGGAGGCGCGGCGGATCGCCTATGCCGTATCGCTGACCAGCAATGTGTCACCGGGCGCGGTGGACCGAATTGGCCTGTCGCTTGCCGCGCAGCTTGATCTGCAGCCGGTGCCGGCGTTCGATTCCGGCGCCGCCGTGCGGCTGGGCGCGATCCTCAACTCCTCCAACTCGCCC
Organism: Sulfitobacter sp.; assembly: GCA_041573235.1. Taxonomy (GTDB): domain Bacteria; phylum Pseudomonadota; class Alphaproteobacteria; order Rhodobacterales; family Rhodobacteraceae; genus Sulfitobacter. Next base: position 10,395 of record JBFFQZ010000031.1, read on the forward strand.
ACCCGCGACGAAGTACTTACCGGGCTGGACGAAAACGATCAGATCCTCGCCACCGCGGTACGCAAGGAGATATTTACCTTCGGCAACATCCCCGCCCGCATCGACCCGCGCGATGTGCCCCGGATCCTGCGCGAGGTATCACAAGAGGCGCTCGTCATAGCGATGGCAGGCGCCGAACAGGCAGGCTTTGACGACGCGCGGGACTTCATCCTCGACAATATGTCGAGCCGGATGGCAGATCAGCTGCGCGACGACATGTCCGAGGCAGGCAAGCTCAAGCTGCCCGAGATCGACGAGGCGATGGCCGCCGTCATCATCGCGATCCGCGCCATGGAAGAGGGCGGTGACCTGGTCCTGATCGTCGAGGAGGACGAATAGGATAAACCGGCCAGACCCTTGTTGCGGATCGGCACAGCAGCTAAGACTGCTGGCCAATCGAACATGTCGGAACCCCATGCCCTCCTCCAAGAAAACCGCTCTGCCCCGCAAGCTGGGTCATTACCTCAGCAATCTGATGATTGTCGGGCTCATTCGGGTGGCGCTGGCGCTGCCTTACCGCTGGCGGGTCCGCCTGATGGGCGCGATGGTCGAGCGCGTGATCGGCCCCCTTGCAGGGTATCGCCGCAGGGCGCGGCACAACCTTGAACTGATCTGGCCCGATCTGCCGCCTGCCCGCCGCGCCGACATCGCGCGCCGGTGTCTCAACAACGTCGGCCGCACATTCATCGAGAATTACTCGTCCCGCGATTTCCCCGGCCGCATGGCCAACATCACGCCGACTGGGCCGGGCATGGCCGCCCTGCAAGAGGCCGCGGCAAAAGGGCAGCCTGTCGTGCTGGTCACCGGGCATTTCGGCAATTACGAAGCCACGCGCGCGGCGCTGGTCGCGCGGGGGTTCAACATCGGCGGGCTTTACCGGGATATGAAGAACCCCTATTTCAACGCCCATTACGTCAAGACGATGGAAGCCTTTGGCGGCCCGGTGTTCCCGCAGGGCCGCAAGGGCACGGCCGGTTTCGTGCGCCACCTCAAGAACGGCGGACAGCTGGTGCTGCTGTTTGACCAGCATGTCTTCGGCGCGCCCGCACTCGACTTTCTGGGCCAACCGGCGAATACCGCCGTTTCCGCCGCCGAGCTGGCGTTGCGCTATGACGCGCTGCTGATCCCGTTTTACGGGCTGCGCAGGTCGGATGGGTTGTCTTTCGAAGCCATTCTCGAAGCGCCCGTGCCGCATTCCGACCCGATCACCATGACACAGGCCGTCACCGACAGCCTTGCCGCGCGGGTTCGCGAGAACCCCGAGCAGTGGTTCTGGGTACATCGGCGCTGGCGGCCTCAGGATAGCGAAGTCTCTGAAGAAAGCTGAAAAACCAGTCTGGCGCGCGCCGCGAAAGGGCGTTTGCCCGAAACGGGTCAATCGATACGGGCGGCAGCGACGATCGGACCCGCCCCCTTCATCTGCACCAGCACGACCACGGGGTCATCGCCGGAGACCTGCGCCGACAGGGCCAGCGGCCCCTGCCCGTTCCATGAACCAATGACCCTCAGGCCATGGGCGATATTGGTGTACTCGATTGTCCTGCCCCGGTTCTCTCCGCGGGCGATCACCGTCGTCGCTGAAGGGATCAGCCGCAGCAACTGCACTTCCATCGGGCCCAGCCCCCCGGCCAGCGCGCGTGCCGCCACGCTGACGGTGTCTCCCGTGCGATTGATCTCCAGCGCCACTTTCAGGTCCTGCGCCATGTGCTCTGCAATCGCCTTGCCAAGCGCCATCGGCTTGGCCCCGACGATGTCGGTTTGCCCGTTCACCAGCATTTGCGGCGTATAGATCGACTTGCGCCCGCCCGCCTGCGCGTATGCGCGCTGCCGTGCGGCGTGAGCGGGGTCGCCGAATTCGTCCACCCAGCCGATGTAGTCCCAATAATCCACATGCAGCGCGATGGCGATGATCCCGTCACGCGTTTGCAGTTCATCGAACATGGCATCCGCCGGAGGGCAGCTCGAGCAGCCCTGCGAAGTGAAAAGCTCGACCACGACCGGGCGCTGCTCCGCACGGGCTGGCGCGGTGAAACTGAGGACAAGGCCGAGTGCGGTGATAAAAGGCAACAGACGGTACATGTGATTCCATTCGGCTCTTGAACGTCGTTTCTGTCTAACGGGACCGTTCACAAAGTGCCAATCAAGGTTTCGAGAGACCCCCGTGTCCTCACGGACAGGCCCATAATCCGAAATTTCGGTGTACAATGGTATACAATCACGTGAATTCCGGTTGAAAATCCCGCCGATATAGGTCATTCAGACCCAAATTCAGACCCTGTAGCAGCCCACATTCGGAGCCACATATGACAATCACCGTCGGTCAAGACACATCCAAAACCCGCAAGACCCTAACCGCGGGCGGCGCAAGCATCGCCTATTACTCAATCGCGGCGGCGGAAAAAGCCGGGTTGGGCGATTTCTCGAAGCTGCCTGCCGCACTGAAAGTGGTGCTTGAAAACATGCTGCGCTTCGAAGACGGCAGGACCGTGACGACCGACGACATCAAGGCGTTTTCCGACTGGGCCACAAAGGGCGGCAAGAACCCGCGCGAGATCGCCTATCGTCCGGCCCGCGTACTGATGCAGGATTTCACCGGCGTGCCCGCGGTGGTGGACCTGGCCGCGATGCGTGACGGTCTGGTGGCGCTCGGTGGCGATGCCGAAAAGATCAACCCGCTGAACCCTGTTGACCTGGTCATCGACCACTCGGTGATGATCGACGAATTCGGTAATCCGCGCGCGTTCCAGATGAACGTCGACCGCGAATATGAACGCAACATGGAGCGCTATACCTTCCTGAAATGGGGTCAGAAGGCGTTCAACAACTTCCGCGTGGTGCCCCCCGGGACCGGCATCTGCCACCAGGTGAACCTTGAGTATCTCGCACAGACCGTCTGGACCGACACCGACCAGAACGGCGAGGAAGTCGCCTATCCCGATACGCTGGTTGGCACCGACAGCCACACCACCATGGTCAACGGCATGGCCGTTCTGGGCTGGGGTGTCGGCGGGATCGAGGCGGAGGCCGCGATGCTGGGCCAGCCCATTTCGATGCTGATCCCCGAGGTCGTCGGTTTCGAACTGACCGGCGAGATGATGGAAGGGACCACCGGCACCGATCTGGTTCTCAAGGTCGTCGAGATGCTGCGTGCAAAAGGCGTGGTCGGCAAATTCGTCGAATTCTACGGCAGCGGCCTCGACAAGCTGCCGTTGGCGGACCGTGCGACCATCGCCAACATGGCCCCCGAATATGGCGCCACCTGCGGCTTCTTCCCGATCGACGGGGAAACGCTGCGCTACATGCGCACCACCGGCCGCGACGAAGACCGCATCGCGCTGGTCGAAGCCTATGCCAAGGAGAACGGCATGTGGCGCGACGCGGATTATGCGCCGGTCTATACAGACACGCTGAGCCTTGACATGGGCACCATCGTGCCCGCGATCTCGGGGCCGAAACGCCCGCAGGACTACATTGCGCTGACATCCGCGCACACCGAATTCGGCAATTACGTCAAAGGCGTCCGCGAGGGTAAGCATGCGTCGCCCGCCGAGGAAATCACCTGGGAAGGTGAAGGCGGTCAGCCCGAGCCACAGCATATCCCCGGCGACGAGGGCCACCACAACCGCGGCTACGTGCAAACCGAGGACGGCCATTACCAGTTGCACGACGGCTCCATCGTGATCGCGTCGATCACCTCGTGCACGAACACGTCAAACCCCTATGTGATGATCGGCGCGGGGCTTGTCGCCCGCAAGGCGCGCGAACTGGGCCTGACGCGCAAACCCTGGGTCAAGACGTCGCTTGCGCCCGGCTCGCAGGTCGTTTCCGCCTATCTTGAGGCGGCGGGGCTGCAGGAGGATCTGGATGCCATCGGCTTCAACCTCGTCGGCTACGGCTGTACCACCTGTATCGGCAATTCCGGCCCGCTGGACGGCCCGATCAGCACGGCCATCAACACCTATGACCTGATCGGCACCTCGGTCCTGTCGGGGAACCGCAACTTCGAAGGGCGGATCAGCCCCGATGTGCGCGCCAACTACCTTGCGTCGCCTCCGCTGGTGGTGGCCTACGCTCTGGTGGGTGACATGAACGTCGATCTGGCAAACGGTGTGCTGGGTCAGGACAAGAACGGTAATGACGTCTATCTGAAAGACATCTGGCCCACCACGCAGGAGGTCGCCGAACTGGTTGAACAGACCGTCACCCGCGAGGCTTTCCAGACCAAATACGCGGATGTGTTCAAAGGCGATGAGAAATGGCAGGCGGTCGAGACGACCGATGCCAAGACCTACGACTGGCCGCCGCAATCGACCTATGTGCAGAACCCACCCTATTTCCAGGGCATGTCACCCGAGCCGGGCGTGATCACCAACATCGAAGGCGCCAAGGTGCTCGCGGTGCTGGGAGACATGATCACCACCGACCACATCTCGCCTGCCGGGTCGTTCAAGGAATCGAGCCCGGCCGGTCAGTACCTGATCGATCGGCAAGTCCCTGTGCGGGAGTTCAACTCCTACGGATCGCGCCGCGGCAACCACGAAGTGATGATGCGAGGCACCTTTGCCAACATCCGCATCCGCAACGAGATGCTGGAAGATGTCGAGGGCGGCTATACCAAGGGTCCCGATGGCAAGAAGACCTCGATCTTCGATGCCGCGATGGCGCATCAGGAGGCGGGCACACCGCTGGTCGTCTTCGGCGGCGAGCAATATGGTGCGGGTTCGTCACGCGACTGGGCCGCAAAGGGTACGGCGCTGCTGGGGGTGAAAGCGGTCATCGCGGAAAGCTTTGAGCGTATTCACCGGTCGAACCTGGTCGGCATGGGCGTTATCCCGTTCGAATTCACCGGCGGTGACACCCGCAAGACACTGGGCCTGACCGGGGACGAAACCGTCAGCATCTCGGGCCTCGACACCATCAAGCCATTGCAGGAAGTACCCTGTGAAATCACCATGGCGGACGGGTCCAAGAAAGAGATCATTATCAAGTGCCGGATCGATACCGCGATCGAGACCGTCTCCGCCCCGGTCAGCCCGAGCGACTTGCGCGAATCGCCGCCGGTGAACTCCAGCGGGATGACGCCCATCCCGACCAGGTTTGAGCGGTGGATACGCTCGAAGCTTTCCGCGATCACCGCCTTTACACCCA
>JBFFQZ010000032.1:0-15562 GCA_041573235.1 Sulfitobacter sp.
CAGGATCTCGCGCCGCTCGGCCGCATCCTTGCCGCCGAATTTGCCGGATTCCTCCGAGATATAGTCCTGGATGACACCTGATTGCGTGAGCGTCACATCACCGTCGATCATAACGGGCGCTTCGCCCATGACATTCAGGTTCGACCGGAATTCCGGGCTGCGGCCCTCGCCGCCGAAAAAGTCGATCTTGACCGGTTCCCAGTCCAGGCCGGACAATTCCAGCGCCAGTGCCGCCTTGTAGGAATGGCCGCTCTCGCCAAAGCAGTGCAGTTTGATTGTCATCTGTCGTTCCTCTCGTTTCTGTTGCGACCGGGGGGCGACCCCCTGCGAAATGTCATAAGGTTGAAGCCGGGGCGCGGCATCACAGGTTGCGGGCGATCAGTTCCTTCATGATTTCATTGGTGCCGCCATAGATCCGCTGTACACGCGCGTCCGTCCACATCTCGCCGATTGCGTATTCCTGCATGAAACCGTATCCGCCATGCAGTTGCAGGCACTCGTCCAGCACCTCGCCCTGAGTGTCCGTCAGCCAATATTTCGCCATCGCCGCGCGGTCCACGGTCAACTCTCCGCGCAGATGTTCGGCGATGCATTGATCCAGAAAGGCGCGGGCGACGGTGGTTTTCGTCTTGCACTCGGCCAGCTTGAAGCGGGTGTTCTGGAATTGCGTCAGCGGTCCGCCAAAGGCTTCTCGTTCCTTGCAATAGGCGATCGTGCGCTCGACTGCGCCCTCCATTGATCCGACGGCCTCGCAGGCGATGATCAGCCGCTCCTGCGGGAGCTGTTGCATCATCTGGTAAAATCCCTTGCCCTCTTCGCCGCCAAGGATGTTTTCCGGCGGGATCGCGACGTTGTCGAAGAACAGCTCGGACGTGTCCGAGGCGTGTTTGCCGATTTTCTCAAGGTTGCGGCCGCGCTGAAACCCTTCCGCGCCGTCGGTTTCGACGACCACAAGGCTCACACCCTTGGAGCCTTCCTTGGGATCAGTCTTGGCCGCGACGATGATCAGGTTGGCGTGCTGGCCGTTGGTGATGAACGTCTTCTGACCTGACAGCCGGTAGACGTTGCCATCCTTGATCGCCTTGGTCTTGATCCGCTGAACGTCCGATCCGGCGGAGGGTTCGGTCATCGCCAGCGCGCCCACCATCTCGCCCGATATCATCTTGGGCAGCCAGCGCTGCTTTTGCTCTTCGGTGCCATAGGCCAGCACGTAATGCGCCACGATGCCTGAATGAATGCCGTTGCCCCATGACGCAAGGTTCGCCCGTGCGGCTTCGATCAGGATCGCGGCTTCGTGGCCGAAATCACCGCCCGCGCCGCCGTATTCCTCGGGCACGGAGGGGCACAGCAACCCCAACTCCGCCGCCTCGTTCCAGGTCGAGCGGTCCATTTCCGACTGCTTGCGCCATTTTGCGAACTTTGGCGCCCATTCGGTGTTGATGAAATTCGCGGTCATCTCCGCGATCATCCTGTGCTCGTCGGTCATCCATTGGGATGTCGCATGGGCAAAATTTTTCATGTGGTTATCCGACCTTTTTCCAGATGTGGTTTGACGCGCAGGCTTCCTGAACGCGAGGCAGGCGTTTGGAAATTGCGTGATCCGCTGCCGATCGAAGTCCCACGCGCGAGCCTACGTCGCTTTGGGCCCTGTTGAAACCCGCGCCCCGCCTCATCGTTTGCGATCCTCCAGATCAGAGTTGAACAGCCGCTGCCGCGCGAGCAGGTTTTCCTCATTCATCACGGATGAGAAGTTCTCGAACAGAAACGACAACGCCTCGCCTTCGTCCAGCCCCGCATCGGCGCTGAATTTCTTCAGTCGGCGATAGCCGTCTTCGGTCATGGCGACGGGAAAGCGGCGGGTCAGGCGAAAGCGTTTGGGCATTGGGGCTCCGGGTTTGGTAAGGTGGGGCCGTGCCCCACCTTCGTGTTCTAGAAGTTTGCCGCGTCAAGCGCCATAACCGTGTCCGCACCCGACTGGATACGCGTCAGATGCAATGACGTCGCAGGCAGTTGACGCGCCATGTAATAGCGGCCTGTGGCCAGCTTTGTCTCATGGAACGTCGGGTCGGATGTGCCCGCCGCCAGCGCTTCACGCGAGGCTTTTGCCATCATCGCCCACATCAGGCCCAGGCAGACATGACCGAACATGTGCATGAAGTCGTTGGAACCCGCCAGCGCGTTGTTGGGGTTCTTCATGCCCTGCTGCATGAAATACATGCCCGCCGCCTGCAGATCCTTCGACGCGGCCTTCAGCGGTTCGATGAAATCCTTGTCGAACGCATCGTCCTGGCCCGCGTTGTCCTTGGCAAAGGATTTCACGAGATCAAAGAACGCCATCACGTGCTTGCCGCCGTCCTGGGCCAGCTTGCGGCCCACCAGATCCAGCGCCTGCACGCCGTTGGCCCCTTCATAGATCATCGCGATCCGGGCATCGCGTGTGAACTGGGACATGCCCCATTCCTCGATATAGCCGTGGCCGCCATAAATCTGCTGTGCCTTGACGGTCATGTCATAACCGACGTCGGTCAGGAATCCCTTGATCACCGGTGTCAGCAACGACACGAGGCCGTCCGCGTCCTTGTCATCCGAACGGTGCGCGGCGTCGATCATCGTCGCACCCCACAGGATGAAGGCGCGTGCGCCCTCTGCAAAGCTTTTCTGGTCCATCAGCGAGCGGCGGATGTCGGGGTGCACGATCAGCGGATCGGCGGGTTTGTCGGGCGCCTGCGCTCCGGTCACCGCGCGTCCCTGCAGGCGGTCTTGCGCATAGGCCAGCGCGTTCTGATAGGCCACGTCAGCCTGTGCCAGGCCCTGCATGCCCACGCCGACGCGCGCTTCGTTCATCATCGTGAACATCGCCCGCATGCCCTTGTGCTCTTCGCCCAGCAGGAAACCTGTCGCGCCGTCATAGTTCATCACGCAGGTGGAGTTTCCGTGGATGCCCATCTTTTCCTCGATGGACCCCACCGTGACGTTGTTGCGCTCGCCAAGCGATCCGTCCTCGTTCACCATGAACTTGGGCACGATGAACAGCGACACGCCCTTGATCCCCTCCGGCCCGCCTTCGATCTTGGCCAGCACCAGGTGGATGATGTTGTCGGCCATGTCGTGTTCGCCCGACGAGATAAAGATCTTCTGGCCGGTGATCTTGTAGGAGCCATCCTCCTGCGGGGCCGCCTTGGTGCGCATCAGGCCCAGATCGGTGCCGCAATGCGGCTCGGTCAGGTTCATCGTGCCGGTCCAGTCACAGCTGACCATCTTGGGCAGATAGGTGTCTTTCTGCGCTTCGGTGCCATGGGCAAGGATCGCCGAGGCCGCGCCGTGGGTCAGGCCCTGGTACATCGTGAACGCCTGGTTCGCGGCGGAAAAGAATTCGCCGACCGCGGTGCCGATCACATAGGGCATGCCCTGGCCGCCGTACTGCTCGGGCATGTCGAGACCGGTCCAGCCGCCCGCGCGCACCTGGTCGAACGCGGCCTTGAAGCCGGTGGGGGTATAGACGACGCCATTTTCCAGGCGGCAGCCTTCCTTGTCGCCCACCACGTTCAGGGGTGCTACGACTTCGGCCGTCAGCTTGCCCGCCTCCTCGAGGATCGCGGAGGTGAAATCGGCTTCGAGGTCTTCATAGCCGGGGATCTTCGCTTCGCTCACCTTCAGCACGTCGTGCAGCAGAAATTGCATGTCTTTGGTGGGTGCGGTGTATGTTGGCATCGGGGTGTCTTTCCTGGTCTGTTGTGGTGGTGCGGCGCCAAAATCGGTTCCGTGTTCCTTGTCAGCCGAACTTGCGGGGCGGGCGCAGGGACGAGATCATCTTCTCTCCCCATTTCAACTGGTCGCGCAGATCCTCGATGGCATCGTCGAGCTCGGCGCGTTGGTGTTCCATGTCGGCCAATCGGTTGCGCGCCACCTCATAGGTCTTTTCGAGCTGGCTCAGCTGTCCGTCGCCCTTGTAGTACAGATCCAGCAACTGGCGGATCTCTTCCAGGCTGAAGCCAAATCGCTTGCCGCGCAGGATCAGCTTGAGCCGCGCGCGGTCGCGCTTGGTGAACAGCCGTTTCTGGCCGATGCGCTGCGGAAACAGCAATTCCTTGGCCTCGTAGAAGCGCAGGGTGCGCGGGGTCACGTCGAAAGTGTCGCACATTTCGCGGATTGTCATGTTTTCGCTATGCATCATTGGTCTCACATCTGGTGTCTTGTCAGTTGAGTTGGTGCCGTTCGGATGGCCTTACAACAGATGTGGAAGCTGACGTAGCAAGACGTCACGTCACTTTTTTGCATTACGTAAAATGACTTTGCGTAAACCGGATCAATCGTGCAGAATAGTGCTTGCAGACCATCGAAGTGGCGCAAGGGTTTGCGGTTGAGGGCATGAAAAAGTGATGTACGACTCGCTGAGTGCTTTCATGCAGCGATGCGCGGCGCTGACGCAAGCGGATGACATCTGGCGCGAAACCCGCAACTTTCTGGAACCGCGCGGCGTGACCTCGCTGATTTACTACGGCGACGGGCTGAGTGCCGGAACCTCGGGCGCGATCGGACTGCACCACTTCGGGCTGAGCAAGGCCTGGATCCGCCAATACCAGCGCGGTGGCTTTGCCGCGCATGATCCCGTGCGCAAGGTGGTTGCGCAGAGCACGATGCCGTTTTTCTGGTCGGAAGTGGGGTGCCTCAAGAAACTGACCCGCGGCGAAGAGGCGTATCTGGAATTGCTGCTCGAGTCGGATCTGGGAGACGGGTTGGCGATGAGGGTACACGGGCCCAGCATGGTCAACGCGGTTGTCTGCATGGGGTTTGGAAAACGGCCCGACCGGCCCGGCGAGGCCGAGACTTTCGAATTTCAATGTGCGGTGCAGATTGCCCACATGCGCCACCTCATGGTGAATGCGGGACCGAAAAACGACCTGATCAGCATGTCCCCGCGCGAGATCGAAATCCTGCGCTGGATCGCCCGCGGCAAAAGTACGCCGGTGATCGCCGAAATCCTCGGAATCTCGCGTCACACGGTCGATACGCTGATGCGCCGGATCTTCGAAAAGCTGTCCGTGCATGACCGAACGGCCGCAGCCGTTAAAGGGCTGCAGATGGGGTTGCTCGAAGTCAGGGGCGAGGAAATCATGTAGCGCACCTGCGCCACATGCCGCAACTCGGCAAATTCTCTAGCGTTGTGGCAGTGGTTTACCCGATCGGCGAGGCTCGTGATGACCTGCTTTGACAAGATAAACGCGACACCAGTCTACGGTCGGGGCAGCGAATGTTCGGTTTTGCGCCGCGCCGCGAAAATGGTCGAGACATATGCGTTCGATACGGCCCAAGGGTGTCCCGCAGAGGTGATCGAACATCTTCTGAAAATCGCAGCAGAGATCGATGCGACCGCTTCGGCGCTCGACCGATTGGCAGAATCGCATGACGATGAGCACGATGAGGTGTTTCAATACGATGCATTTCCGGGGCGCGGCTGAGATCAGGATTTTTGCGCCAGGCTGTCGCGGGTGGTGTCGCGCAGACGCGTGAGTTCGGTGATCGCCTCGTCAAGCTGGCGGCGCTTTTCGGCCAGCTCATCCAGTTGACGGGTCGCCATGTCCACCCAGACCTCCATCTGCGCCTGCGTGCCCTCGCTATCATACATCATCAGCCATTGCCGGATGTCTTCGAGCGCAAAGCCGAAGCTGCGGCCGCGCAGGATAAGCTCCATCCGCGCGCGTTCGCGTGGGCCGTAGAACCGGGCGCGCCCTTCGCGGTCGGGTGACAGCAATTCGATGTATTCGTAGTATCGCAACGTCCGCGGCGTCACATCGAATTTGGCGCACATTTCTTTGAACGTCAGACGGGTGTCGTCACTCATGGTCTTGCTCCTCCCGGTCCAAGGCTATGTGCCCCTGCGGCAATGTGCAACGGGCACTCTTGCCCTTTGGGTCCGCGTCAGTTGTAAAAGGGGTCCGATCCACCCCGAGGAGATCCCCATGACAGACAGATTAGCGCGCGCTCGCCAGTTTTTCGAGGCGTTGCCGCATTCGGTGATGCTGGGCATGCAGCCTGAGGAGATGGGCGATGGCGAGGCGGTGATCAGCATGCCCTACAAGGCCGAGCTTGTGGGCGATCCGACGACGGGTGTGATCCACGGCGGCGCCGTGTCGGCGTTGATGGATACCTGTTGCGGGGCGGCGGTCATGTTTCATCCCGACAACCGCGGCGCCACGGCGACGATCGACCTGCGCATCGACTACATGCGCCCGGCCACGCCCGGGCAGGCGATCACCGCGCGGGCCACCTGCTATCATTTCACCCGCTCCGTTGCCTTCGTGCGCGCGGTGGCGACAGACGATGACGAAGACAATCCCGTCGCCACGGCGACCGGGGCCTTCACGGTGGAGGCCAAGGCATGAACAAGCGCCCCGAACCCGTACAGGTCGTCAAGCAGCGGCGCGATGCGGCATTGAATGCGCTGGTGGGCGCGGTGCCCTACATCCGGTTCCTCGGCATCGAATTCGAGCGCCGCGGCGACGAGCTGACCGGGGTGTTGCCGTTCAAGCAGGAGCTGATCGGCAACCCCTTTCTGCCCGCGCTGCACGGGGGCGCCACGGCCGCGTTCCTCGAGGTGACGGCGGTGATGACGCTGAACTGGTCCTACCTGTGGGAGGATCTGGAGGCGGGGGCGCTGGACCTTGAGGGGATGGCGCCCGAGGAGCTGCCGCGCCTGCCCAAGACGGTCGATTTCACAGTCGATTATCTGCGCGCGGGTCTGCCGCGCGACGCCTACGCCCGCGCGCGGATCACGCGGGCAGGACGGCGCTATGCCTCGGTGCAGGTCGAGGCGTGGCAGGACAACCGCGACCGGCTCTATGCCCAGGCGATGGGCCATTTCGTGATGCCGCAGCGTGGCTGACACGGGGCCCGCGCCGCTGACCCATCGGCGGGTGTTGCAGATCGCGGTCCCGGTGGTGCTGTCGAATGCGACGGTGCCAATCCTGGGCGCAGTGGACACCGGCGTCGTGGGGCAGATGGGTCTGGCCGCGCCAATCGGGGCGGTGGGCATCGGAGCGGTGATCCTGTCGGCGTTTTATTGGGTCTTCGGTTTCCTGCGCATGGGCACGGTCGGGTTGACGGCGCAGGCCGAGGGCGCCGGAGACACCGGCGAGGTCGCGGCGCTATTGACCCGGGCGCTGATGATCGGCCTGGGGGCGGGTGTCGCGATCATCGCGCTTCAGGCGGGGCTTTTCTGGCTGGCGTTCCGCGTCTCGCCCGCCAGCGCCGAGGTCGAGGCGCTGGCGCGGCAGTACATGGCGGTGCGGGTCTGGTCGGCTCCGGCGGCAATTGCGCTTTACGGCATTAGCGGCTGGCTGGTCGCGCAGGAGCGCACGCGTGCCGTGCTGGTTTTGCAGCTGTGGATGAACGGGCTCAATATCGGGCTGGACGTGTGGTTCGTGCTTGGCCTTGGCTGGGGCGTGCAGGGGGTGGCCTTTGCCACTTTCGTGGCGGAATGGAGCGGGCTTGCCCTGGGGATATGGTTCTGCCGGGCGGCGTTTGCGGTGCCTGCATGGCGCGACTGGCCACAGGTTTTCGACGGCGCGCGCTGGCGGCGGATGATGGGGGTGAACGGCGACATCCTGATCCGCTCGCTGTTGCTCCAGGCGATCTTCGTAAGCTTCATGTTCATGGGTGCGGCGCAGGGCGACGTGACGCTGGCGGCCAACCAGGTGCTGCTGCAATTCCTGATGATCACAAGCTACGCGCTTGACGGCTTTGCCTTTTCCGCCGAGGCGCTGGTGGGCAAATCCATGGGTGCCCGCGCGCCCGAGCGCCTGCGACGGGCCGCGGTGCTGGCATCGGGGTGGGGCGTGGCAGCGGCGGTTGTGCTGGCCGCGGTCTTTGCGCTGGCGGGCGGCGTGATCGTCGATCTGATCACGACCGCGCCGGACGTGCGCGCCATTGCCCGCGTCTATCTGCCGTATCTGGCGGTCCTGCCCCTGATCGGCTGCGCGGCCTTCATGTTGGACGGCATCTTTGTCGGTGCAACGCGCAGCCGTGACATGCGCAACATGAGGGCGCTGTCCTTTGCGGTTTATGTGGTCAGCGTGGGAGTACTGGTGCCGTTCATAGGCAACCATGGTCTGTGGCTGTCGATGATGATCTCATTCGTGGCCCGCGCCCTGACGCTTGGCGTGCGCTACCCCGCGCTGGAGCGGGCCGCGGCGGGTTAGGGCCTAGGTCAGCAGCGGGGTGATCGCTTCGGGAGGGCGTCCGATGACGGCGCGAGCGTCGCGAAACACGATGGGCCGCTCGATGAGGATCGGATGGGCGGCCGCGGCCTCCAGCAGGTCCGCGTCGGACGACTGCCTGGTCAGGCCGAGTTCCTTGAACAGTTTCTCGCCGGGACGCAGCATGTCGATGGCCGCAACGCCAAGGGTATTCTGCGTGGCCACCAGTTCGGCAAGATCCGGGGCCTCATCCAGATATTTACGGATGGTATGCGGATGGCCCGACGCCTCGATCAGCGACAGGGCGCTGCGCGACTTGGAACAGCGCGGGTTGTGCCAGATGGTGATCACAGCCAGTCTTCGCGCCGGGTGCCCACGGCCTGCGCCACGGTGTCGAACCCGTCACGGGCCAGCAGATCGTCCAGCCCGCGCGCAATCCTGCCCACCACCGACAGCCCGCCATAGACCAGCGCGGTGTAAAGCTGCACCGCAGAGGCGCCCGCGCGGATTTTGGCATAGGCCTGATCGGCGTTGCTGATGCCGCCGACGCCGATCAGCGGCACATCCGTCAGCGTTGAAAGGCGGGCCAGCACACGGGTCGAGCGTTCGAACAGGGGCGCACCGGACAGGCCGCCCGTTTCGGTCCGCTGGGCCGACCGCAGCCCTTCGCGGCTGAGCGTGGTGTTGGTGGCGATGATTGCCGCGATGCCCGCGCTCTGGGCCACGTCGGCCACATCCGCGATTTCCGCATCCGTCAGGTCGGGTGCGATTTTCAGCATCACGGGCGTCGTGCCGCGCACGGCCATCACGCCCTCCAGAAGCCCGGCCAGCGCGGCCTTGCCCTGCAGATCGCGCAGCTTTTCGGTGTTCGGAGACGACACGTTGACGGTCGCGAAATCCACGTGATCGCGCGCGGCCTCCATCACGCGGGCGAAATCCGCCGCGCGGTCCGTGCTGGTCTTGTTGGCGCCCAGGTTGAGACCCACGGGGATGACCGGATCGCGCCGGGAAAGCCGCGCGATGATGTGCTCCATCCCGTCGTTGTTGAAGCCGAAGCGGTTGATCGCCGCGCGGTCCTCGGTCAGGCGGAACAGACGCGGGCGCGGGTTGCCGGGCTGCGGCAGTGGCGTGGCGGCACCGACTTCGATAAAGCCGAAGCCGCTGCGGCTGAGTGGGTCGATGGCGGTCGCATTCTTGTCGAATCCGGCGGCAAGGCCGACCGGATTGGGCAGCGTCATGCCCGCCAGCGTCGTGGCCAGCCGCGGGCTGGTGATCGGGCCCGGCCGGGGCGTCAGGCCCGCGCGCAGCGCGCGGATGGCCAGGCCGTGGGCGGCCTCTGGGTCAAACTGGCGCAGCACGCTCAGCCCCATAGCTTCGATCAGCGGGTTCATCCGAATTGCGCCCCTGCTGCCGTCTCGCGGCAGCGGATCAGACGCGAGGTCCGCACCGCCGCCTGCCGGTGTACGACCGCCTTTTGATAGGCCGGATCGGTGACCATTGCGAGAAAGGCATTGGCCGAGGGGTAGCGGACGATGAACATCTCGTCCCACCGCTCGGACGGATCTCCGATCAGGGTGACATCGAAGGCCCCGCGCCAGATCACCTCACCGCCGACCTTGGCGAGTATGGGGGCGCTGTGCTTGCCGTAGCTGCGATAGGCCTCCGCCCCGGTCAAGCCGTCGCGCGCGGCCTCGTGGTCGCCGGGGTAATTGGCCAGGTCGCGAAACTGCACGAGGTTGAGCATGTTGATCGGTTGCGTGCGGTCGAGCGCCTTGAACGCTTCGAACTGGGCGCGGTCGGGGTCGATGTACGCGGTCATTGCGCGCTTTCCTCAAGGCCTGCGGGAAACTGGTGCACGCCGTTCGCAAGCGGCAGGGGCTGGGCCCAGATCACGTCCCCGAGCATCAGCTTGCGGTAGAGATGGGGGAACAGCGCATCGCCGCGCGAAACCTCCCATTCAAGCGCATCGTCCAGCGCGTCCGTTTCAACCGCAATCAGGTAAAGCCCGTCCTGCCCGGCAAAATGCTTTGCCGCCGTTTCGGCCGCCTGTTGAGCGGTCGAGAAATGGATGTAGCCATCGGCGATGTCGATTGGCGCGCCACTGGTTTCGCCCTGCGTGCGCAGCGCTTGCCATTCTTCGCTTCGGAATATTTTGAATATGAGCATGACTTTTCATGGCCCGTGCCATCGCGGGGGTCAAGAGGCGTCGGACGCGACATGTCAAATCCGGCCTGCGTACGGGATCAAGCACGAAATCCCGCCGGGGCAAGGTCCGGGGTCGGCGGTGCGCTTGCGCCCTATATTTCGGCGTGCATCCGGGTGACGTTGGGGGAGCTTTCGATGTCGGCATATCTTCTTTGACAGAGCCCCTGCGCCGCTCCACGATATCACAATTCAGTCCAACAGGGGTACCCCGACATGCAACGATTCCTTTTGAGCGCCGCTGCGCTGAGCCTGACCGCAGGCATGGCTAGCGCCGAATACAACCTTACTATTTTGCACACCAACGATTTTCACGCGCGCTTTGAGCCGGTCAGTAAATATGACGGCCCGTGTGGTTCCGAGGATAACGCAGAGGGCAAATGCTTTGGCGGGACTGCCCGTCTGGTGACGGCGATCAAGGATGCGCAGGCGCGCACCAACAACGCGATCCTGGTGGATGGTGGCGACCAGTTCCAGGGCACGCTGTTCTACAACTATTACAAGGGCGCCATGGCGGCCGAGATGATGAACAAGCTGGGCTATGACGGGATGACCGTCGGCAACCATGAGTTCGACGATGGCCCGGAGGTGCTTGCCTCGTTCATGTCGGCGATCAACTTTCCGATCCTGATGTCGAATGCGGATGTCAGCGCCGAGCCGCTGCTGGCGGACAAGTTGGCGAAATCCACCGTGATCGAGCGTGGCGGAGAGAGGATCGGCCTGATCGGCCTGACGCCGCAGGACACGGATGAGCTGGCCTCTCCGGGGGACAACATCGTCTTTACCGATCCGTCCGAAGCGGTGCAGGGCGAAGTGGACAAGCTGACCGCCGATGGCGTGAACAAGATCATCGTGCTCAGCCACTCGGGCTATGGGGTCGATCAGGCGGTCGCCGCGAATACGACGGGTGTCGATGTGATCGTGGGCGGGCACTCCAACACGTTGCTCAGCAACACGAATGATCGCGCCGCGGGGCCCTATCCGACGATGGTGGGCAATACGGCGATCGTGCAGGCCTATGCCTACGGCAAATACCTGGGCGAGTTGAATGTCACGTTTGATGACGCGGGCAACGTGACCGAAGCTACGGGCGAGCCTATCCTGATCGACGCCTCCGTGACCGAGGATGCGGAAACTGTCGCGCGCATCGCCGAGATGGCAGCGCCGCTCGAAGAGATCCGCAACAGGGTCGTGGCGCAAACAAACGAGATGATCGGCGGAGACCGGGCGGTGTGCCGGGCGCAGGAATGCGCGATGGGGAACCTGATTGCCGACGCCATGCTGGCGCGGGTGAAGGACCAGGGCATCGATGTGGCGATACAGAACGGCGGCGGCATCCGCGCGTCGATCGACGCGGGCGAGGTGACCATGGGAGAAGTGCTGACCGTGTTGCCGTTCCAGAACACTTTGTCGACGTTTCAGGTCAAGGGCTCCGTTTTGGTCGAGGCGCTTGAGAACGGCGTGAGCGAGATCGAGGAAGGCGCGGGCCGTTTCCCCCAGGTGGCCGGCATGAGCTATGCGTTCGACGCATCCGCCGCAGCGGGCAGCCGGATATCCGATGTGGTGATCGGTGGCGCGCCGGTGGAGATGGACAGGCTTTACGGTGTCGTGTCGAACAATTACGTGCGCAACGGCGGAGACGGGTACAAGATGTTCAAGACAGCCGAGAACGCCTATGACTTTGGCCCTGACCTGGCCGACGTGACAGCGGAGTACCTGGCGGCGAATGCCCCATACAAGCCGTACACGGATGGTCGTATTACGATCAAGTAAGTACGGCGACCTGCCGCCCAGAGGCGCGCCTTCGATTGCTCGGGGCGCGCCTTTGTCCAGTGCGGCTGTGCAATGGGATTGCACCTTACCCGAGGCGCCGTTGCGCTTTGCCACGTAAGGTGCAATCCTATTGCACATCCCTATAGCGACAGGAGACAGGCGATGTGCGGACGCATGGCCATGACGGTGCCGACCGCCGCAATGGCGCAGGTGTTCGGCGCGGCCCCGTCCAACACCCTGCCCGTCGGCCCTGATTACAACATTTGTCCGACTGCACAGGTTGCCGTCGTGACCGGCGCCGCGGATCAGCAGCGCAGGCTTGAACCGATGCGCTGGGGGCTGTTGCCTGCCTGGTACAAGACGCCCGGAGATGGCCCGCTGCTTATCAACGCCCGCTCCGAAACAATCCTTGAAAAACCCGCATTCTGCAGCGCCGTGCATGACCGGCGCGTCCTTGTGGTGGCCAGCGGATTCTACGAATGGACCAGGAACGACGACGGCGGGCGCGACCCGTGGTACATCACGCGCCGCGATGGCGCGCCGCTTGCCTTCGCCGGGATCTGGCAGCCTTGGCAGCACCCGAAGGGCGGCGAAACCTGGCGCACCGTCGCAATGCTTACCGTCGCAGCCAACGCCCCCATGCGCGCCATCCACCACCGTATGCCTGTCATCATCGAACCGCCGGACCAGGGCCTCTGGCTGGGCGAAGAGGGCAGGGGGGCCGCACCGCTGATGAGTGCCGCAGCGGCCGATGTGCTCCACTGGCACCGCGTCGGCCGGGCTGTCAATTCCAACCGGGCGTCGGGGCCTGAGTTGATCGAGCCTTGGGAGCCTTCTGACGTGTGACCGCAACGGTCAGGCACCCAGCGCCTGCTCCGCCAATCGACTAGAACGGCTCTGGGACAGCATCTGCAGTGCGAAAGGAGTGGTATCAACATGTTCTTCATGCACCCCCCTTCGCCATCAGGTGAAAGCGGGAAAAGCACCGCAAAGGTTAGGCGTTTTGCCCTGCGCACGGATTCCCGTTTACGGTTTCAGGCCGGGTCGGCCTGCAATTGAAGCCAGTCGCGAAATGCCACCAGCGCGGGCAGCGCGGGGCGGTCGTCGGGCCAGACGAGGTAATAGCTGCCGATGCTCTCGTTGGTCTTGTCAGAGGCCAGCACGAGCTGCGTTTCCTTCAGATAGGGCGCCGCGACGAAGGTCGGCAGCAGAGCGATGCCAAGCCCGTGCACCGCCGCCTGCGCCATTGTGGCGAACTGGTCGAACATCATGCCGTGCTGCGGCGGGGCGTCCAGACCCAGCGCCTCGAACCAGCGGCTCCAGGCGCGTGGACGTGTTTCGAGATGCAGCAGCGGATGCGCCAGCAGCGCAAGCGGATTGTCGAACGGCGCCCCCGCGAGGTCCGGCGCGCAGACGGGTACGACGATCTCGGGCAGCAGTGGCAAGTAGTGGACGCCGGGCCAATCCTCGTGCCCGAAATGGATGGCCGCATCGAACGGGCTGGACCCCAGCGCGAAAGGGCGCAGCCGCGTGGACAGGTTCACCGTCACCTCCGGATGCGCGGCCGAGAAATCCGACAGCCGCGGCGCCAGCCAGTGCATCCCGAAGGCCGGCAGGATGGCCAGCGTCAACGTGCCCGATTGCCGCTCGGTCCGGGCATTGATCGAGGCTTGCGCCAGTCGGCCCAGGATCTCGCGCACCTCGCGGACGTATTCCGTTCCCACAGGTGTCAGCACCAGCGCCCGCCCCTGCCGCGCCATCAGCGCCACGCCGAGCTGCTCTTCGAGGGTCTTGATCTGACGGCTGATCGCTGATTGCGTCAACGACAGCTCGGTCGCGGCCCGTGTGGCCGACCCGAGCCGGGCCGCAGCTTCGAACGCCAGGAGCGCGGAGACAGAGGGAAGATAGCGGCGCGGGGCAATCATCTATTACATTTTCTCATGGGTTGAGTATAAACCATCGTTAGAACTTTGCCGCGAAATATGCAATGAATCGTGCAAGAGATGAAATAGCTGCCTCCCTTGAAAGGATATGCCATGAACGCCGAAGCCCCAATTCTCAAAGCCAAGGACGCACCCGATCTGGGTTCATTCGAATGGTCCGATCCACTGCGCCTGAACGATCAACTGCAGGAAGACGAGCGGATGATCATGGAATCCGCCAAGGCCTATGCGCAGGAAAAGCTGCAACCGCGGATCATCAAGGCCTATGAAAACGAAGAATCCGACCCGAGCATCTTCCGCGAAATGGGAGAGATGGGCCTGCTGGGCGTCACTGTCCCAGAAGAGTACGGCGGGCTGGGGGGCTCCTATGTCTCCTACGGTCTGGTCGCGCGCGAGGTGGAGCGTGTGGACAGTGGCTATCGCTCCATGATGTCGGTGCAAAGCTCGCTGGTGATGTATCCGATCTATGCATACGGATCAGAGGCGCAGCGCCAGAAATACCTGCCCAAGCTTGCGAGCGGTGAATTCATCGGCTGCTTTGGCCTGACCGAGCCTGACGCGGGTTCCGACCCTGGCGGCATGAAGACCCGCGCGGTCAAGACCGCGACCGGTTACAAGCTGACCGGCTCGAAGATGTGGATCTCCAACGCGCCGATCGCGGATGTCTTCGTGGTCTGGGCCAAGTCCGAAGAGCATGGTGGCAAGATCCGCGGCTTCATCCTCGAGAAAGGCATGAAAGGGCTGAGCGCACCGAAGGTCGGCAACAAGCTGAGCTTGCGTGCCTCGATCACTGGCGAGATCGTGATGGACAATGTCGAAGTGAGCGAAGACGCGCTGCTGCCTCATGTGCAGGGTCTGAAAGGGCCTTTCGGCTGTCTGAACCGCGCCCGCTACGGCATCAGCTGGGGCGCATTGGGCGCGGCCGAGTTCTGCTGGCACGCGGCACGGCAGTATGGCCTGGACCGCCACCAGTTCAACAAGCCGCTGGCCCAGACGCAACTGTTCCAGAAGAAACTGGCCGACATGATGACCGAAATCACACTGGGTCTACAGGCCTCGTTGCAGGTGGGGCGTCTGATGGACGCCGCGAATGCCGCGCCCGAAATGGTGTCGATCGTCAAGCGCAACAATTGCGGCAAGGCGCTCGAAATCGCGCGCCACGCCCGCGACATGCACGGCGGCAACGGCATCTCGGGTGAATTCCAGGTGATCCGTCACATGATGAACCTCGAAACGGTGAACACTTATGAGGGCACCCATGACGTGCACGCGCTGATCCTGGGTCGCGCGCAGACCGGTCTGCAGGCGTTCTTCTAAGATCACGCACAGGTCGGGAAACCGCCGTTTCATCGATTGTCCGAATGGGTGATCCCGACAGGCCCGGGCGCGCAAGCGCCCGGGCCTTTTGCATTTCTCCCAGGCCGGGGAAACCCTGCGCCGATCCGGTGA
>JBFFQZ010000033.1:0-15492 GCA_041573235.1 Sulfitobacter sp.
GAACGGCTCGCTCAATTATGACATCGAGGTTGCCACCGACGCCGAGATCTGCGCGTTCAAGCGAGAGCCCTTCGAGGAGCTCCTGATGCACGAGCCCGAATTGGACCGGGTGTTGATGCTCAACATGCTCAATGAACTCGACCGGGCGCGCGACTGGATGATCATCCTCGCCAACCCAAGGGTGAAGGGCCGCCTTGCGGGCTTCATTCTGGTCCTGTGCACACGGTTTTCGGAACTTGACGATGTCCTGCAGGCCCGGAACGGCTTTCTGGACGTGAAGATCCCGATAGGCCGTGCCGATCTGGCGCATCTGCTCGGCACGCGGCCTGAATCCATTAGCCGCGCGTTTCACGGGTTGGCCGATATCGGGGCGATTTCCATCCTCAGCCCGGACCTGATCGAAATCCGGAACGTCGATGCATTGATTGCGGAATCCGGTGAAGAGCTTGAGTTGAGCAATGCCTTCCGGCGCGATCTCAAGCAGATCCTGAGCAAGCGCATCGAATAGCGGCCCCGTGGCGCCACGCGGTGCGTGTCCGCGAAGCGATGGGGCTCAGAGCGGCACTGTCCTGACCGGGGCTATTTGACCATCGTGACAGCCGCGGCAAACGCGCCTTTTTCGCCCTGGAATTCCCGAAACCGCAGGCGTGTGCCCTTTGCCAGCTGATCCCAGACATCCGTCGTCAGAGAATCGCGCTGGAAATAGACCTCGCGCCCATCGTCGGCCTCGATATAACCCCAGCCCAATTCGGGCTCCAACACCGAAATCTCGCCGTGCAAAATCGGAGGATGCTGTTTGACCTCTACGGCTTGCATCACCTTCTTTTGATGTTTCAGCTGTTTTTCCGCCGCCGAAAACGCACGGTTCACGGCCAGCATCAGGTCGTCTTGCGCGCTGCCCTGGGCCACAGTGCGCGAGATGGTCAGATCGGGCCCAGGCAGGTGCAGGTTCAGCCGCACCTTGAAGACGCGACCGTGCAATTTGCGCTTTTGCGGCGCTTGAAGGATGACTTCGCAGCCGGTGATCCGGTCATTGATCCGCTCGACGGCTGAAATGCGTTTCTTGATCAGGGCCTGAACGGCGGGTGACGAATCGAGGTTGCGATATGAGATGATGGGATCGGTCTGCATGTGTATCCGCCTCGCAGTGAATGTTACTGATACGGGCAGCGCGCCGTGTAGTAGGTGCCGTCGCCGCGGGAGTACGCACACCGGTTTGTGGCCGCGTTCTGTGCGACGATGGTCCCCGCCGCCGCGCCGACAAGCGCCGAGATCAGCCGCCAATCCCGATCCGCCTTCAAGGCATCGGCGGTGATCAGACCCGCGGCCGCCCCTGCGGTGACGCCGACGACGGTACGTTGGTCAGTCGTCAGGTTTTCGCAGGCGGGCAGTGCGAATGCCGCACCGAGCGCTGCGATTTTCAGCATCTGCGTCATCACTTCAATTCTCCCACCAGTTTGTGTGAGGCCTGCGCGGGCACCCGATTACGGGGTGCCGCGCGCCGACGGGGTCTGTGCCAGACGGTGCAGTTCACGCATGATGATCGGCAACCGCATGAAGCAATTCGCCCGAAAGATCACGGCCAACCGAATGCGCCACGTCGCCAAGGCTCAGCATTCCGACCAGTCGCTTCTTGTCGTTGAGCACGGGCAGGCGCCGGATTTTCTTTTGATCCATCAGATGGATGGCGTCCTCGACGCTCTCGCTGGTGCGGCAATAGACGATCCCTTTGGTCATGACATCTTCGGCCTTGGTCTTTTTCGGGTCGCGCCCCGCGGCCACGACCCTGAGTGTGATGTCGCGGTCCGTGAGCATGCCGATCAGCTTGTCATCCTTGCCGATGGGCACGGCGCCGATGTCGTCCTTTTGCATGAGATGGGCAATTTCGCTTACCGGCGTGTCGGCACTGACCCAATCGGCGGGCCCGTGCATTGCTTTTGAAATGTCCATGTGAGTCTCCTATGCTGGATGTACTCCATCACCATAGCGGCTGGGGCCCACAGATCATTGACGGGCGTCAATCCAGCAAGCGGCATCGACTGGTGGCGCGGGCCCTTGGCGGTGTCCCTGATCAGCCACGGCGCCCACGTTCAAGCGCGGCGATCCTCTTTTCCAGCGGCGGATGGCTCGCGAACAGAGCCTGCACGCGCCCCGCGTCAAACGACAACGCGCGCATTTCATCGGGCAGAGGGGGGGCATTCGGGATCCTGCGCAGCCGGTCCAGCGCCGCAATCATGTGCCGCCGACCAGCGAGCGCCGCGCCACCGGCATCGGCGCGATATTCACGCCAGCGCGAAAACCACATGACGATCGCCATGGCCACAAAACCCAGGATCACTTCGGTGATCATGGACACGATCCAGAAGCCGGGTCCGTACCCCCGTTCGATCCGCAGGACCACTCGGTCCACCACAAAGCCCGCGATCCGGGACAGGAAGACGACAAAGGTGTTCACGACGCCCTGGATCAGCGCCAGCGTCACCATGTCGCCATTCGCGGCATGGGTGACCTCATGGCCCAGAACGGCGGCGACCTCGTGCCTGTCCATGTGATCCAGAAGCCCCGTGCTGACCGCGATCAGCGCGTCGTTGCGGTTCCATCCCGTTGCAAAGGCATTCGGGGAGGGGTGGTCGAAGACGCCCACTTCCGGCGGGGCAATCCCGGCCGTGCGGGCCTGGGTATGGACGGTATCGACCAGCCAGCGTTCGGTGGCCGATCGGGGGGCGGTGATGACCCGGACGCCCATCGACGCCTTCGCCATCGGCTTGGACAGGAAAAGCGAGATCAGCGAACCTGCAAAGCCGAGGACCGCCGAGAAGACCAACAGGGCCTGAAGGTTCAGGTCAACGCCGTTCGCACGCAGCAGTCTTTCGATCCCGAACAGCCGGAACGAAAGCGACAGCAGCGCCAGCACCGCGATGTTGGTGCCCAGAAACAGCGCGGTGCGCAGCATGTCAGTTTTCTTTGGAGGTGCTGGGGGCCGCGCTGACCGTGACATGGGCGGGCCGGATCAGCCGCTGCGCTAGCGCGAATCCGGGGCGGTGCAGCACAATGACCTGTCCCGGCGCGCTGGTTTCGGTTTCGTGTATCTGCATGGCCTCATGCAGTTGCGGATCAAAGGGCGTGTCCTTGGGTTCGATCGTCCGGACGCCAAGGGCCTTCAGGCCGGTCTCGAACGCCGCCTTGACCGCGTCCAGCCCGTCCAGATGGGTGGCGGTCTGGGGGCTGTCCGCATCTGGCCCGTGGCGCGCGGCCTCGATCGCCATGTTGATGGCATCAAATGCGGGGGCAAGCGCATCGACAGCAAGCGCGATCCCATGTTCACGCCCCTCGCGGCGTCCGGCATCGGCGCGTTTGCGCGCGTTCTCGGCCTCGGCAAGCGCGCGTTTCCATTTGTCCGTCAGCGTTGCCAGTTCAGCGTCGCGGTTTCGGGCCGGGGCCTCGGAGGGCGGGTCGCCGGATGCCGTACCCTTGGGGGATTTGTCTTCAGGTTTTTCCATTTTGCGGTCCTTTCACGATGTTTGCGATCCTAACGCATGACCAGAAATATGCGGGCCGATCCGCGTTGTACCGTCAGGGCCAGCGCCCGATCGATGCCCCGAAGCTGTCGGCGCAAGTCGGCCACCGAGCCGACGGGCACGCGGTTGACGGCAAGGATGACATCGCCCGCCCGGAGCCCTGACTGCGCCGCCCGGCTGTCGGCATCTACCTGGGCGACCAGCACACCCGACACCTCACCATAGAGCGGATCGCCCTGCTGCAGGTCGCGCAGGTCCGCACCCGAGAGCCGACCCAGCGCGCGTTCACCGCCCCGAACGCCCGCCTGTCCGCCGCGGCGCAACGTGGCCGTCAGGGTCAAAGTCGTGCCATCGCGGATCACGCCGATCTCGATGGTGCGCCCCAGTCGCTTCAAACCGATCTGGCTGCGCAGGTCTGCCGATCCCGCGACCGTGCGCCCGTCCACCGAGACGATCAGATCGCCGGGCTGGAGGCCCGCCGCCTCTGCTGCACTGTCGGAGTCGACCTGTGTGACCACGGCGCCGACACCGGCCGTGATCCCCAAGGCCTCAGCCAGATCGGGCGTGAGATCCTGGATCATCACACCCAGCTGTCCGCGTTGGACTTCGCCGAATTCGATGAGCTGCTCGGCGACCGCCTGTGCCATGTTCGCGGGCACCGCGAAACCGATCCCTACATTGCCGCCCGAGGGTGCGATGATGGCGGTGTTGATGCCGACCAGACGCCCGTCCAGCGTGACCAGCGCGCCGCCGGAATTGCCGGGGTTGATCGAGGCATCGGTCTGAATGAAATCCTCGTAGCCTTCGATGTTCAGCCCGCTGCGGCCCAGCGCGCTGACGATGCCGGATGTCACCGTCTGGCCCAGCCCGAAGGGGTTACCGATCGCCAGCACGTAATCCCCGACCCTCAGCCGGTCGCTGTCGCCCAGATCGAGCGCCGTCAGATCCGTGCCTTCGATGCTGAGCAGGGCGATGTCCGTGCCCGGATCGCTGCCGATCAGCGTCGCGTCGAACTGTCGGCGGTCCTTGAGGGTGACGACGATCCGGTCACCGTTCTCGACGACATGGTGGTTGGTCAGCACATGGCCCGCAGCCGCGTCGATGATCACGCCTGAGCCCGCGCTCATCTGCTGTCGCGGCTTTGGCTGTCGCGGCATCGGTTGCAGGTCGAAGAAACGGCGGAAGAAGGGATCGTTGAACAGCGGGTTCTGCTCGACCGAGCGGTGGCTCTCGACGGAGATATTGACGACGGCGGGTGTCACCTGTGCGAGCAGGGGCGCCAGCGTCGGCAACCCATCCTCGTTCAGATACAGTGCTTGGTTTGCAGTCTGTGCGGCAAGCGGTCCCGCGAAGAGGGCTGGCCCGGCAAGGGCGAGCGTGACCACGCAAAACGCAACCAACGTGCGGCCAAGGCGGGAAGCAAACGCAGTCATTGGGGATCTCCTAGGTGCAAGTGAATGGGAGGCCGGAAAAATTCCGGCCCCCGGACGGGTCATGCGGCCTTAACGGGGATGCGTTTGATCCTGGCCTGCGCTTCGGCGGTCTTGGGCAGGGTCACGGTCAGCACGCCGTTCTTGAACTTTGCCTCGGCCTTGTCGGCGTCGACGCCCGCAGGCAGCGGGACGGTCCGGTAAAAGGCCCCGTAGGAGCGTTCGGACATGTAGATGCCCTTGCGGTTCTCCTCATGCTCGACCTTCTTTTCGCCGCGGATGGTCATCGCATCGCTGGACAGCGATATGTCGATGTCCTTTTCGGTCATGCCGGGCAATTCGACCGAGATGTCGACGCTTTTGTCGGATTCTGTGATGTCCGTGCTGGGGCCGCCCGCCCCCACCATCTGGGCGCCGGTGCCCCAGCCGTTTTCGACCTTGCGCCAGAAGTCCTCGAAGACGTGGTTGATGTCACGCTGAAGCGACACGAGGGGGTTTGCCGCCGTGTCGGTGTCCTGCGCCTGGGTCTTTTCCTTGTTGCGGCCCCAGGGGATAAGATCGCTGATCTGCATCGTTTGTTACTCCTTCATTACGTGTGACCGGTGGGCGGGCGGTTCATGCCGCCTTGACCGAAATCTTTCTGGGCCTCGTCTCGGGTGCGCGTGGCAATTCCAGCCGCAGAACCCCGTTCTTGAATTCTGCATTGATGCTGGCCTGATCGATTTCATCGGAGAGCGTGAACACCCGGACATAATCGCCCTCGCGGTATTCCGCCGACAGGCGGCGATATCCCTCGGGCGCGTGCGGTCGGACCTTGCCGCGCAGCGTCAGCACCTGCCGCTCAAGCGTCACGTCGATGTCATCGGGTTTCACGCCGGGCATGTCCGCGATGATCACGGTGGTGTCGCCGCGTTCGAAGATGTCCACCGCAGGGGTGAAGGACAGCGCCGTTGCCGTGGGGGCCGCGCCTGTGCGGGCGACGTCCTGCGTTTCCTGTCCGGTAAGTTGTTGTGCCATGTCTTGCTCCTTTCTGGGTCGATCTCAGGACGCCTTGATCTCGATGCGTCTGGGTTTTTCATGTTCGGGGCGTTGCATTTCGACGGTCAGCACGCCGTCCTGGAAACGCGCCTCGATCCGGTCGGGATCGACCCGGAACGGCAACTCGATCGACCGCAGAAAGCTCCCGCCCGCCCGTTCGCGCCGGTGCCAGACCATGTCGTCGGCGGTTTCGGTTTCGGGATAGGTAGCGCGCAGGGACAGCATCGTGTCCTTGACGGTCAGTTCGATGTCCTTTTCGGTCAGGCCGGGCAGTTCGGTCGTCATGACGACGCTGTCCTCCGCGGCCCAGAAGTTTACGGGCGGATAGGTTGCGGATCTTCCGGGCGTTCGGCTGCCATCGAAAAAGCGGTTCATGGCGCTTTGCATCCGGCGCATGTCCGCGAACGGATCTGCATAGTTCAAGGGGGGAAAACCTGTCTGTTGCATGTCAGTGCTCCTTTGCATCAAAAGTGGTCATGTGGTCCTAAGCGCTCATCCCGGCAGGGGCGGCCGCCGCGTCAACCGGGCGCTCCTGACCTGTCAAAATGCCCAAATGCGCGCCGGGTCAGGCGCGTACCGGGACCGGTTCCGGGCCGACGTCACAGCCCGAACGGATAGGTTTCGTCCTCGGCCACATCCGTCAGCGTGGCGAGCGGGGACAGGGCGCTTGTCTCGTCGAACCAGACAAAAGCGTCATATTGTTCCGACAGGTTGGCAAAGCTGTAGTGGCTCGCCCGCTCGGTCTCGGGGCGGTAGATCACGCCGATGTAGCGCTCCAGTCTGAGTTGCGAGGCGAGGCTCTTGAAGGCCGCGCTCTGATCCTTCCGGAAATCCCATAGAAACCGTTCAAGATCGACCGCATGGCAGATCGCCTCGTGGCTGTCGGGAAGCGGCGGGCGGACGGTCTTGATCTCCATGGGCGCGTCCCATTCCGATGCGGCCGCAACCGTGCCTGACGCCGTGCCGAAACCGATCAGCGCCGCCGCGCTGCCAAAGTGTTCGCGGCACAGCTGACCTATGTTCAATTCGCCCCGGCTGTGGCCCATGTCCGTATGACGTGCATCGCCAATGTGGGAGTTATGTGCCCAGACGACCGCCTTCTTGTCCGGTCCCGCATGGTCGAGGATCTGTTGCAGGGTCTGGAACATGTGCTGATCGCGCAGGTTCCACGACAGCTGGGAGCCATAGTACATCACGCGGTAATAGCGCTCTGCATTGGTGACAAGCCGCGCGTTCTGCGTGGCATCGAAGAACTGGTCGCCGTCCAGCCGGGTATAGTCCAGCTGTTTCCTGAGCAGATCAACGAGGATCTGCGTCACGACCTTTTCGCAAACCGAAAACCCGTGGGTGAGCGCGGCGCGCCCATAGGCTGCGGGCTCGGTGGACCAAGGGGTGAGGCATGCGTAACGCTTGCGGGCCACTTCCGCCGCCGCGCCATCCACGCGGTCGAGATACGACAGTACCGCCGCGATCGAGGCGTGCATGTTGTAGAGGTCAAGGCCATAGAACCCGACCCGGTCCTTCTTGACCTGTATGCTGTTGTGTTGCTTGAGAAAGCGGGTGAAGCTGTCGAACTCGGCATTGCGCCACATCCAGGTCGGAAACCGTGCAAAGGGTGTGGTCCTGGGCGCGTGGTGCGGGCGCTGGCGAATGTGGCGATCGACCTCGGCCGCGTCTGGCCAGTCGGCCTCGACCGCCACGATGGAAAACCCGTGCTCCTCGATCAGGCGCCGCGTGATCGCGGCCCGCGCGCGGTAGAATTCGGACGTGCCATGCGATGCCTCGCCCAGCAGCACGACGCGCTTTGATCCAAACCTGTCGAAATGGCGTGCAAAGGCGGGGTCGTTGATCGGGGGCAGGGGTTCGGCCGCAGCTCTCAGGATCGACAGATCCGTTTCGGTCCTAGGCGGCGGCGCGGGCGCGGGGCGTTTGAGCGGCTCTGCCCGCAGGTGGGATTTGAACCAGTCGGCGGCATGGTCGATCACCGTGTCCAACGTGCCCGGCTCTTCAAAGAGGTGACCTGCACCGGGGACGATCCTCAGCTTCTTGGGGCAGGCCAGCGCGGCCAGCGCCTGCTCATTCAACCGGATCACATCGTGATCCCGGCTTCCCACGATGAGCAGGGTGGGGCTTTGGACCTGTGGCAGGAACTCCATCGCCAAATCGGGGCGCCCCCCGCGCGACACGACCGCAGCGATCCGCCCTCTCAGCTCTGCGGCAGCCAGCAAGGCGGCGCCGCCGCCGGTGCTGGCCCCGAACAGGCCGATCGGCAGGTCTTCGAGGTCGGGTTCGGAGGCGGCCCAGATCGTCGCTTCGACCACCCGGTCCGCCAGCAACGGAATGTCAAAGACGTTGCGGCGGTCCTGTTCTTCCTCTGGTGTCAGCAGGTCGAACAGCAGCGTGGCAAACCCCTTCGCATTGAGCTTTTCGGCCACCTGCCTGTTGCGCGGACTGCGTCGGCTCGAGCCGCTGCCATGCGCAAACAGCACGATGCCCTGGGGGTCAGCCGGAACGGTCAGATCTCCGATCAGTCCCAGCGGTGGAATGGCGACCTGGCGCGCGTATTTCTTTGATCCTTGCTGCGATCCTTGCCGCGATCCGCCGGGCGAGACCTTTTCGAGCAGCGCCACCGTTTCCTCGTCCGTGAGCTGGTGAAAATCGTCATAGAAACCGCCCACGCCCTGAAAGGCCGTTGCCGGATGAAGGCACAGGATATCGTCGGCTTGATCGTATATTTCATCCAGCGCCGATTTGGGTGCGACGGGCAGGGCGACCACGATCCGGGCCGGGTGACTGCGTTTCAGCCCGATCAGAGCGGCCTTCATGGTGGCGCCCGTGGCCAACCCGTCATCGACAACGACAACGGTCCGACCAGCCGGGTCAAGGCGTGTCCGGTTGCCCAGGTACCGTTCCTTGCGCCGTTCAAGCTCTGCGCGCTGCTCGGCCGTGGCCCGCGCGAGATAGGCGTCATCGGCCCCCGACATCTGCCGGACGTCCTCGTTGATGACGACCTGTTCCTCCGCACCCTCGACCAGCGCGCCGAGCGCGACTTCGGGATTGCGTGGCGCGCCGATCTTGCGCACGAGCAACAGATCAAGCGGCGCGCCCAGCCGTTTCGCGATGGCGGCCGCCACGGGCACTCCGCCGCGGGGCAGTGCATAAATCAGCGGTTGATCAAGTTCCATATCGGCCAGAAGCTTGCCCAGCATCTGGCCTGCTTCCGCGCGATCGGTGAATTTGCGGGCGATGGTATCCATGCTGGCAAGTCTATGGAAACGGACCTTGGCGCGGATTGATTTTTCTCAAGTGCCGGGGCCGATCCCGGGCGCATTTCCGCACCCTGAGCGCAAGTTCGCCGTGGCCCAGACCGCGTCACGTGCGGGCACGAAAAAGCCATTGCCAATGCCCGAACCCGCGCATACCCGCCGAAAATCGGCCCCACGACTGGCGAAAACCGGCCAGAACCGACACGCGCGTTCTGCCGCTTGATTTGCATCAATTCTGGTCACTCCCGTTCGGGCGAGTGTTTGGGTCTCAAGTCCGCTCTGCTGTCTCGGGAGGTGAGATAACATATCATGGTGAACCACGATCAAATCCTGAAATTCCCCACAAAACCGCGTTTGCGCACACTGACCCCGGACTACCCTGCGCAATCTCATCTGACGTATGATGTTCAGAAGACACTGCATGTCCTGGGGGTGAAGCCCAAGAAATCTCTCGAAACCCTTGTGGATCTCGGTCTGTCAGACGATGAGATCGCGCGGTATTTCAGGATCGACGAGGACCATGTTTCAAAGCTGCGCCAGATCTGGAGTATCTAGAGCCCGGCCCGGCCGGAACCCCAAGCGCGAGAAGCAGCGTCATGGTGAGCAGACACAAACGATCACCGCGATGCTGTCTGCTCACCAAGCTTGCGCAAGATGCCTTGGGTCAAGATTACCTGACGGTCACGACACTGCACGATGTGTGGTGCAGCACCTTTTGCGAGACACTGCCCAGCACCGTGCTGCGGATCGAGCCGAGCCCGCGCGAGCCGACGACGATCATGTCGGCGGAGAACTCCTTGGCCGCCTCGACGATCATGTCGGCATAATCCCCCGAGCGCACGGTCGTCTTGACGTTTTGCGCACCGAGTTCGCCGCAGCGTTGACGCGCACGGGCGACGATCTGATCCCCGAGGGCAGAGATGGTCCTTGCCGTGCGGGCGTCGTCGACCGTGTTGCTCAGCATTTCAACGTAGGTTCCGGGGCTATAGTCGGTCTCGGGAGAGGTGACCGCATGCGCCTGTTCAACCAGATGCTCGACCTCCATCATGCGCATCAACTCGGGCGAGGGGCGCCCGTGCATCAGAACATGCACGATACACAGCTCCGCGCTCAGTTTCCCCGCCAGTTCCCCGGCGATGTCCGTTGCCCGATGGGCATTTTCAGAACCGTCGACGGCCAGAAGAATCCTGCCGATCATTGCTTTTCTCCCTGAATGAAATGACTTGTGATGTGCCTGCCGTCTGGCCGCTGTCGGTCAGATAGGCGGGCGGTTGTTCGACCAGCGCCTGGGTTGGAGCTACGGTCGGCGCGTGCTCGTACATGTAATCCCGTGTCAGCGGAACGGCATCGACACTGCGGGACAGCTGGATCTGAAACACCGCCTGTGGCCCGTGTCGGAAGGTCTGTTCGCTCGCGGCCAGATAAAAGCGCCACATCCGCGCAAAGCGCGCGTCATAAAGCGCCCGAACAGCGTCCTCATGCGCGTTGAACCGGTCGTACCAACGGCGCAACGTATAGGCATAATGCAGTCGCCAGCATTCGATGTCCGTGGCCCACAGGCGGGCGCGTTCGATCGCGCCCATGACCTCGGACATGCAGGGAACATAGCCGCCGGGAAAGATGTATTTGGCGAGCCATGGGTTCGTGGATTTCGCCGGTGCGGTCCAGCCGATGGTGTGGATCAGGGCAATGCCGTCGGGGCACAGCAGGTTGCGGACGGTGGCAAAGTAGTCGTCAAAATGCTGCAGGCCCACGTGCTCGAACATGCCGACGGACACGATCCTGTCGAATGTGCCCGAGACATGCCGGTAATCGCGCAACTCGAAGGTGACCAGGTCCGACAGCCCCTCACGCTCGGCGCGGCAGGTCGCATGGGCCTGCTGCGCTTGCGACAGCGTGATGCCCGTGACGCGGGCGCCGTGGTCCCTTGCCAGCGTCAGCGCCATGCCGCCCCAGCCGCACCCGATGTCCAGCACGGACATCCCCGGCGTGATCCTCAGTTTGCGCGCGATATGCGCCTTCTTGTCGGCCTGGGCCTGATCGAGTGTCGCGGCGGGATCCCTGAAATAGCCGCAGGAATACTGGCGGTCCGCGTCCAGAAAGAGATCATACATCTCTCCGGACAGATCGTAGTGATGCGCCGCGTTCTGCCGCGCGCGTCCGGCGATATTGTTCTGCGTCATTGCGCGCAACGCCGTTCGCGCCTTCTGAAGCAGCTTTTGCCACAATACCGGATGGGCATCGGTCGCTCGGACATTTCGGATGACGAGGGCCAGAAACCCGCGAAGATTGTCGTCGTCAACCGTCAAGGTTCCGTTCATGTAGGCTTCGCCCAAGGCCATCTCAGGGTCCAATGCCAGATGTCTGATCGTGGCGGCATCATGCAATCGGACCGTGATCGGCGTGCCCGTGGGATCGCCGTAGTCACGGGTGTCACCATCCGGCATGACAACCCGCAGGTGCCCGTGGCGCAGGTTCGCCCGCAGCATCCGGTCGAATGCGGATGTCAACAAGCGGCTCATGGCAGGATTGCCTTGCTGGCGAGCAGTTCACCTTGCGGGTGTCCCATGGGCACGGCCCTGACGCTGTGTGCCTGAGGGGGTGATATGATCGACAGGAATTGGGACATTGCGTGAGTGTATGCTGCCGACCCGGCGGACCATTGATTTTCATCAATAACAGCAGCAGGCACCGCAGCTGCCTGCGGCCCGGCACGAATGACAATGGACCCGGCCACGCCACCTATGCCGGGAACGGAGCGGCGGAAAACGGGTGTTGCGGTGGTTATTTGCCGGGTCCGGGTGCGAAGCCGGGCTTGTGGCCCGGCCCCGCGGGCGCGTTACCCTCGGCCGCGGTAGGGGGGAACGCCCTGATCCGGGATCCACACGTTTTCGGGCGTCGCGCCCGTCTGCCAGAAAACATCGATCGGGATGCCGCCGCGCGGGTACCAGTAGCCCCCGATCCGCAGCCATTGCGGGTCCAGGAAATCGACCAGCCGCCGGGCGATCGAGATCGTGCAGTCCTCATGGAACGCGCCGTGATTTCGAAACGCGCCCAGGAACAGCTTGAGCGATTTCGACTCGACCAGCCAGTCGCCGGGCACATAGTCGATCACCAGATGCGCAAAGTCGGGCTGTCCTGTCATCGGGCACAGAGAGGTGAACTCCGGCGCCGTGAACCGCACGCAATAGGCGATGTCGGCCTGCGGGTTCTGCACCCGCTCGAGGGTGGCCTGTTCGGGCGAGGCGGGCAGGGCGGTCTGGCCGCCCAATTGTGTCAGATCACTGTAAATCGTTTCCATGATATCTCCTGATCGGGGTCAGACCCCGCGCTTGTTTCCCCAAAGAAGGACATGCAGTTGCGGCAGCACCCGCGGCGCGAACCAGCCATCGCTCATCGTCTTGTCGACCAGCCACAGCAGCCGGTCGGCCAACGCCTGCGGATCGACGGGCACATCCGGGTCGACCTCGCTGTTGCCGGGCTGCAGATAAAGCGGCAGCGCCGGGTATCTGTCTGCCGCCGCGCGCGCCCAATCGTAATCGGCATCATCGAAGATAACGATCTTCATGACCACGTTTCCTGCCCCCGCTGCCGCCGCAAGGCAGGCGTCGAAAGCCGCCCAATCCACGGTCTCGCCACTGGAGGGCGGTTTCGGGCTGAGCACCAAGGTGTCGAGATCCGCAAACCACGGCTTTGACACCGATCCCTGGGTCTCGCAGGCGAACCGGTAGCCCTGCGCATGGCCGCGCGCAATCAGCCCGGTGAAATCCTGGATAGCGGGGTTGCCGCCCGACAGCGACACCGTCAACGGCCGCCCCCCGGACAGGCGCTGCACCTCGGCCCAGACGTCATCCGTGCTCATCGCGGCCCAGGTATGGCGATAGGCCGTGTCCACCGCGTGCAGGCTGTCACACCAGCTGCACCGGTAATCGCAGCCGCCCGTGCGCACGAAAACGGTGGGCTCTCCGATCAACGCCCCTTCGCCTTGCACGGTCGGCCCGAAAATCTCGGCGATCCGCAACCTGCTCATGGCCGGTATTCCGCCCAGGTCTTGGGCGTCTCGCTGACCTTGACGGCTGTGGTTTCCGGCCAGCGCGCAACGCACCAGTCATAGAAATGCCGCGCCATGTTTTCCCCGGTCGAGGCCATGTCCATCACGTCGTTCAGATGGCGGTGGTCAAAGGTGTCGTCGATATAGGTCTTGAGCGCCTTGAGCTCGCCATAGTCGCGCACGAACCCGTCGGCATTCAGCTCGGCCGAGGCCAGTTCGACCACGACGACATAGTTATGCCCGTGCAGCCGCGCGCATTGGTGGTCCGCGGGCAGGTGCGACAGCTGATGCGAGGCGGAAAAGTGGAATTCCTTGGTGATACGGTACATCAGCCCAAGTCCTTTCTGGCGACGGCCTCGACCCAGAAATCCGGGTCTTCGTAAGGGGTGGGGTCGGCGACGCCCGCCAGATGAAACGCCTCGCGCCGCTCCACGCAGGTGCCGCAGCGTCCGCAGTGGGTCTCGCCCCCCTTGTAGCACGACCACGTCAGCTCGAACGGGGTGCCGCACCGGGCGCCTTCGGTGACGATATCGGCCTTGGTGCGGTGCACGAAGGGCGTGTAAAGCGACACCTCCGCATAGCCGTCGAGCGCGGCCCTTTGCATGGCCTCGAAGCTTTCGGTGAAGGCCGGGCGGCAGTCGGGATAGATGAAGTGGTCGCCGCCATGCACTGCGGTGGCCACGGCCTGATCGCCGCGCGCGGCGGCCACGCCGAATGCCACGCTCAGCATGATGGCGTTGCGGTTCGGCACCACCGTGATACGCATGCTTTCTTCGGCGTAATGGCCATCCGGCACATCGATATCATCGGTCAACGCCGACCCGGTCAGCGCGGCGCCGATCCCGCGCAGGTCGATGATGTCATGCGGCACGTCCAGGCGCTCGGCGCATAGCGCGGCATAGTCGAGCTCCTTGCGATGGCGTTGGCCGTAGTCGAAGGAGACGAGGCGTGTCAGGTCCTGCTCGCTTGCGACCATATGCGCCAGCGACACGGAATCCAGACCGCCTGAGCAGATTACGATAGTCTTCATTTTGTACCCTTGTTTTGATACCCGGGTAGGCTGCGACCGGGAATTGCGCTCTTAGCGCAGGTTTCCCCTCGTGCCAAGGGGCGGCATCGGTTTCATGTCGTGCGTTGGGGGCGGGGCCCGGCCCGGATATGGTTGGGGCGGTCAGCCGCCGTTATCTGCGGCACGAAGGGGGTGATATGCGGGGATGGTCAAGACTGCCCGACGCCTCCTTCAGGGCCTCGATAGCGGGCGCGCAATCCAGCAGCCGTTGGCTCTGGACCGCGCGACCGTGCCAACCCGGATGCACCAGGCTGGAACGCAATCCTGTCCCGAAAACCCCGTCGAGCGGGGTTTTCGGGGGTGGGTCAGGCGATCAGGTCGGCCAGGTCAAAGAGGATCGGTGCGACGGGCGACTGACCTTCTTCGTCGGTTGGCAGGCGCAGCAGGATCCGGTCTATCCCCGCCTCGTTGCCGAAGGTGAACATCGACTGAAAGCCCAGCTCGCTCCGGACGCCGATCTGGTAGTCGCGGGTTTGCAGGCCGTTCGCCGTGAGCGCATTGGAGTAGAGAAATTCAATGCTGTCGCGGTCGATCAGGTCGCCGTCTAGAACGAGAAAGTCTCCCTCGTCGTAATTGTAGTCGAGGATGTGCATGGTATCGCCGGTCTGACCGGATACGAAAAAACGGTCGGCCCCGTCGCCGCCTGTCGCGATATCGTGGCCCAAAGCGCCGAAGATGAAATCATCGCCCGCACCGCCTTCGATCACGTCGTCGTTCTGACCGGCCGTCAGGATGTCATCGCCTTCGCCGCCGAAGATGAAGTCGGTTCCGCCGCCGGCCAGCACGCTGTCGTTGTCGCCCTGTCCGCTGATGATGTCCGCGTAATTGGTGCCGAGGATCGTGTCATTTCCGGCACCTCCGTCGATGGTGTTGGTCGCTCCGCGGTTATAATAATAATAGCTTGGCCTGTTCTCGTTCAGAAAGCTTCCGTTGATGTAATCGTCTCCATTGCCGCCATCGATGGTGGACACGCCCGCGTATCCGAAGCGGATGATATCATTTCCCACCCCGCCGGACAGGTCGTTGGATCCGTGCCCGCCATTGATCAGGTCGTCGCCTTGCCCCCCGGTGATCGTGTCCCCGAAATCGCCGGACCGGATCGTGTCGTTTCCAAGGCCGC
>JBFFQZ010000034.1:0-15223 GCA_041573235.1 Sulfitobacter sp.
AGGCCTCATTATTCACGCGTGATCGTTAACGACTTGGTAACTGCGATCTGTCAGCCTCCCGGGTCATGCGAAACGACGATTTCACCAGTTCCCCACCGCTCCCGTTCGATTTCGACGAAGCGCCCGCGACCCTTTCGGTTTCCGGCAGGCTACCCTCCTATATCAAGGACCACCGCGCCCGCCTGCGCGCCCGTTTCATGGCCGGTGGTGCGCAGGCCGTCCCGGAATACGAACTGTTGGAGCTTATTCTCTTCCGCGCCATCCCCCGCCGCGACGTGAAACCACTCGCCCGTGCTCTCATGGACCGGTTCGGCGATTTCAACCGGGTCATCACCGCGTCCGAACCACGGTTGCGCGACATCGAAGGCGTCGGCGACGCGGTCGTCACCGAACTCAAGATCGTAGAGGCGGCGGCCCACCGCATGGCCCGCGCGAGGGTGATGAAAACACAGGTCTTGTCCAGTTGGGATGCGCTGCTTGATTATTGCCACACGGCCATGGCGCACCGCGAGACCGAACAGTTTCGTGTCCTCTACCTCGATCGCAAGAATGTCCTGATTGGGGATGAGGAGCAGGCCAAAGGCACCGTCGATCACGTGCCCGTCTACCCCCGCGAAGTGGCCAAGCGTGCACTCGAACTGAACGCCTCGGCGGTGATCCTGGTGCACAATCACCCTTCAGGTGATCCGACCCCCTCGCAGTCGGACATCGACATGACACATAAGGTCAACGCCGCCTGCGACGCGCTGGGCCTGACGCTTCACGACCACCTGATCATCGGAAAATCCCAGGAGCTCAGCTTTCGCGCCGAGGGGTATCTGTAAGGTGCGATCCTATCGCACCCACACTTCGACACGCCGGTTCGCCTGACGCCCCCAAGCGCTGTCATCACAGGCCATCGGCATGGCCTCACCAAAGGCATCCACCCCCAACTCCACCCGGTCCAGGTTCGCCGTCACAGCCGCGTCGCTCACCGCCCGGCGGACAGCATCCGCCCTTCTCAGCGCGATATCCCGGTTTGCCACGGCCGCTCCGTTGCCGTCGCTGAAGCCCACGAACAGCAACCGCCGCGCATCGTATTGTCCCACCTCCAGCGCCCGTGCCAACTGCTGCACGTTCGAGCGTGACTGCGCGTCCAACCGGATCGACCCGGCCTCAAAGCGGAATGACGTGCTAAGCCGCGCCATCGGAGTCAACGTCGCCGTCATACGCTGCAATTCGCCCAGTGAAATCTCGGTACCGGCTTGGATAATCGCATTTGCAAAGCGGTTTCCCTGTTGCTCCACAGTTATCTCTTCCGGGGTCTGATCCACGAATCCAGAGCGCCGGATCACGATCTGCGACGCCGGACCCCGGGTAAACGCCAGAAATTCCCGCGCAAGACGTGGCAGACGCCGTGCGGGAAAATACAGAAACATTGGCGCCGTCAGCGGATAATCCTCGGTTTTGATCGTTCTGCGTGATGCCTGTAACGAGAACCCGCAGCTCCCGGTCAGCATCAAGGCCTGGGTGGTGCGGCGATCGGAAAAGCTTGTCAGTCCCAACGCGAAGGTATCGTCGGCGACGGCCTCGGCCAGGGCCTTGGGGGTTTCATGGCGCGTGGCCGTTTCAGACACAGCGCCCAGATCCGCAGGCTTGAGCAGTTGATCGACGACCGCCTGCCCCAATCCCGATGCGTCACTGGGTAGATGCAGATCGATGGGCACGTCAGGGCCGCCAAGGTCCTCCCAATTGGTGATTTCCCCCGCCAGCACCTGCGCAAGACGCTGCGGGGATATCCCCCGCACCGGATTGCTGGATGCCACCACGGCCACAATCGCATCAAGCGCCAGCACCCTGCTGCGATTCGCCCCTGTCATGTCGCCCAACCCCGCTTCGCGGGCCCTCTTGCGTTCCGACGGCCTGATTTCACGCAGCGACATCACGATGTCCGCCTCATCCGCCAGCAGGTCGGCAAATCCTTCGTCTGTGTTGTTCACCCGGAAGAAGAACCGCGCAGCAAGTTTGCCGTCATCGCTGCGGCGTATCAGGTAGGTAAACCGCGTCTCGTCGTCGCCCGCCTCGCGTTCCGCTTCATACCCGTTCTTCTGGGCAAACGCCTCAATCAGCGCCGGCATCACCACGGAGCCAAGCGTCGGCGCGCCCGAAATCTGAAGCTCTGCGACGAAATCCTGTAGATTTGGACACCCCGGGCCTGCACACAACACGCCCGACCCATCCACGGTCAACTCTCCATACTGCGTCTCAAGCCGGTAAAACTCACCATCAAAGCCCAGCAGTGTACCGCTCAGCTCGACCTTGTTATCGCGCGAGGTCAGCGTGACATCCTGTGCGTAAAGGGCCAGGGGCGTGCCAAAAAGAAAAAGTGCGGCGAAGACCGCCGCACATATCACTCTGATCATGAGACCTCGGCGTTGCTTCAGTTGAGCGCAACTCTCAGGTCTGTGAAGAGATTATTCAACACCAGAAAGTTTCCGGCGGCGTCACAGTCAGGCACGGAGAGCGTCAAATCCCGAGATGTGATATCCTGGCCACGTTCTGTCTGAAGCGTTTGCGCCTCGATCTCGGTGCCGCAGTTGTTGCCCGCCACTTCGGTCTCGACGCTCAGGTCCACATCACCGGCGCTTTGGGCACTGCCGGAGGGGAATGTGTACACCTCTGCCACCAGCCCGTCAGGCACCGAAGGATCCCCCAGCCGCGAGATATAACCGCCTTCGCCTGTCACCGCATAAGACATGTCGCGCGACTCGCCGGACCACACGTGACCCGCTTCCCCGTACGCCGCACCGAATTCCCGGGCGTGCAGTTCAAAGCCTGTGTCACCCTTCCATTGCAGGGCAACGCGGTCGAATGTCTCCAGATCTTCGACGGTGGTCTGGGCAACACCACCGTCACCGTTCGAGAACGCGACGATGAAAACAGCCTCGGTTGTCATCGCCGGCATGACAATATCAAGGTTTCCCGCCTCGTCGGTCGTCTGGTTGAACAGCAACCCGCTGTGGTGGACCGTTACCCGCTCATTCGGCAGGCAAGGCGCGCTGAGGGTCAGGTTTACCATGGCCGCAGCCACCGGCCGCGCCGATGCCACGACGTCACATCCTGACGGCATTTCTCCGGACATCGCCACAGCGTCTTTGTTCGGCGTCAGCGGCTCGGTCGGCGTGCGTGGCATGGGCAATTCCGACGCGGCGGCAAGTGTCACAGCCTGTTCCGCTTGCGGCGCGGGCATCGAGGTATCGAGCTCGGCCGAAGTC
This sequence comes from Sulfitobacter sp., assembly GCA_041573235.1. Classification (GTDB taxonomy): domain Bacteria; phylum Pseudomonadota; class Alphaproteobacteria; order Rhodobacterales; family Rhodobacteraceae; genus Sulfitobacter. The sequence continues at coordinate 3,255 of JBFFQZ010000034.1, forward strand.
AGTTCGAACTGCTGGACGTCCAGCACGACACCTGAATTATCCAGGACCTGAGCTGAAGCTGCGACCCTTACATCACCATAGATTTCCTGAGCCGATTGCGTTTTTTCCATCGCAAAGCCGATGCCGGCGGCCAACGTTAGAGTGCCGACAGTGGTGATGATCTGCTTGCCGTACCGCATCTTTACGTCCCCGGATTAGGAAAATACCGATGCTCTTTATGATTAACGAACAGGGCTGCAATAGGGCGACCCAACGCCTGAAATGTGTCAAATTTCGCGACAGCTTCCGTTCGCCAGGCGCGCCTGCGCCTGGCGGAAAGTATCAGCCAAGACGGCCATGGCAATGCTTGAACTTCTTCTCAGAACCACAGGGACACAGGTCGTTCCGACCGGGGTTGCCCCAGGTGTTCGGGTCGTTTTCATCGAAACCCGCGCGCGCTTCTGCAGGGGCAGCCGCAGGCGCGGCGGAGGCGGATGCATCGGCGCCCTTTTGCGCCGCCTGCTGCTGCGCGATCATCTGCTGGATCATCGCCTGCTGCTCCTCGTCGCTGAGCGGCTGAATGCGGGACAGTTTCTGGGTCACATCCGTCCGCAGACTGTCCAGCATGCTTTCGAACAACTGGAACGATTCGTTCTTGTATTCGTTCAACGGGTCGCGCTGCGCATAGCCTCTGAACCCGACGACCGAGCGCAGATGCTCAAGCGTAAGCAGATGCTCGCGCCATTTCGTGTCGATGGTTTGCAGCAGCAACTGCTTTTCGATGTTCCGCATGTTCTCGGCGCCAAAGGCTTCGGTCTTTCCGGACATCAGCTTGTCCGTGGCCTCTATCAGCCGCTCGCGCACGACCTCGTCATCGACGCCATCCTCTTCGCACCAGGCGATGATCGGCACGTCCACGCCAAGCTGTTCAATCACCGCGGCATAGAAGCCGTGGCTGTCCCATTGATCGGCATAGGTGTTGGGCGGCATGTACTGATCGATCAGATCGTCGATGACCTGATGCCGCATGTCGTCGGTAATCTCCTGAAGGTCCTGCGCCTCCATGATGTCGCGACGCTGACCAAAGATGACCTTGCGCTGTTCGTTCATCACGTCATCGAACTTGAGCAGCTGCTTGCGGATGTCGAAGTTGCGGCCTTCGACCTTTGCCTGCGCCCGTTCCAGCGATTTGTTCACCCAGGGGTGAATGATCGCCTCGCCTTCCTTGAGCCCGAGCGATGTCAGCACTTTTTCGAGACGATCTGAGCCGAAGATGCGCATCAGGTCGTCTTCGAGCGACAGGAAGAACGACGACCGGCCTGGATCCCCCTGACGACCGGAACGGCCGCGCAGCTGGTTGTCGATGCGGCGGCTCTCGTGCCGTTCCGAGGCCAGCACATACAGGCCGCCGGCCTCCAGCACCTTTTTCTTCTCGTCGGCATGCTCTGCCTCGATCTGTTCGCGGATGGCGACCGGGTCAGCCTCGGGATCGGCCGTCAGCGCGGCCAGCACTTTCAGTTCTACGTTGCCGCCCAGCTGGATGTCGGTACCGCGCCCGGCCATGTTCGTCGCGATGGTGACGGCGCCAAACTTGCCCGCGTCCCCGACGATCTGCGCTTCCTGCTCGTGCTGGCGGGCGTTCAGCACGTTGTGCGTGATCCCCTCGGCGGTAAGCATCTGGCTCAGCATTTCGGATTTCTCGATGGAGGTCGTGCCAACAAGGCAGGGTTGCCCCTTGGCGTGCGCTTCTTTGACCTTTTCGATCATCGCGGCGTATTTTTCGCCTACGGTGCGATAGACGGCATCGTCTTCGTCAACCCGGGCCACGGGCACGTTGGTCGGCACCTCGACAACGCCAAGGCCATAGATCTGGCCGAATTCTTCGGCTTCGGTCAGCGCGGTGCCGGTCATGCCGGCCAGCTTGTCATAAAGACGGAAGTAGTTCTGGAACGTGACCGATGCCATCGTGATGTTCTCGGGCTTGATGGCGACGCCTTCCTTGGCCTCGATCGCCTGGTGCAGACCGTCGCCCAGGCGGCGGCCCGGCATCATCCGTCCGGTGAATTCGTCGATCAGCATGACTTCACCGTCGCGCACGATGTAATCCTTGTCCTTCTCGAACAGCTTGTGTGCGCGAAGGCCCTGGTTCACGTGGTGCACGATCGACGTGCTTTCGGGATCATACAGCGTCAAACCTTCTTCGAGCAACTCGCGCGCGCGCAGCTGCTCTTCGAGAAATTCGATGCCTTCGTCGGTAAAGGTGACATTCCGGGTCTTTTCATCCAGCTCGTAATGTTCCGGCTGCAGGCTGGGGATCACCACGTCGATGGTCGCATAAAGCTCCGAGCGGTCTTCGGATGGGCCAGAGATGATCAGCGGCGTGCGCGCCTCGTCGATCAGGATGCTGTCCACCTCGTCCACAATCGCGAAATTGTGCTGCTTTTGATAGATCTGGTTCAGCTCCGACTTCATGTTGTCGCGCAGATAATCAAAGCCCAGCTCGTTGTTGGTGGCGTAGGTCACGTCACAGGCATAGGCGGCGCGCTTCGCGTCGTCGGGCATGTTGGAATATATGAAGCCCGTGGTAAGACCAAGCGAGCCGAACACCTTGCCCATCCATTCCGCGTCGCGCTGCACGAGATATTCGTTCACGGTCACGATATGCACGCCCTTGCCGGTCAGCGCGTTGAGATAGGCAGCAAAGGTCGCGGTCAGGGTTTTGCCCTCGCCGGTTTTCTGTTCCGCCACATTTCCCTGATGCAGGAAAATCGCCCCCATCAGCTGCGTGTCAAAGGCCCTCAGACCCAGCGTGCGGCGCGCGGCCTCACGGCAGTTGGCAAAGGCTTCGGGCAACAGATCGTCCAGGCTCTCGCCTTCAAGCGCGCGTTTGGCCAGCGCCTTTGTGCGCTCCTTGATGCCCTCATCGGACAGCTTCTCGAACTCCGGCTCCAGCGCGTTGACCTTTTCCACAATCGGGCGCGCGGCCTTGATCTTGCGATCATTTGGCGTGCCCAACACCTTTTTGGCGAGTGTTCCAAGTCCCAGCATGTGATCTCCAGCCGAAGTTAAAATGTCTTGCGCGAATTGCTTGCCCCGCAAACACCCAGTCCATAGATAGAGAGGGGAGAATGGTGGCCTGACGCCGCGCCCGTTAGCGATGTAAGGGCCACCCAACAGCGTGTCAATGTAAGCGACCCGTTCGCTTGAGAATGATAGGACAATCCATGCAAAAACCCCTCACTTTTCTGGCATCGCTCGCAGTGATTGCAGCCCTTGCGCTGCCGGCGGCGGCGCAGGAGACAACAACCGGAACCGGCCCGACGACCGATCCTGCAACCGTTGTGGCAACAGTCGGCGGCACAGACATCACGTTGGGCCACATGATGGTCGCGTGGGCCAGCCTCCCGCCTCAGTATCAGGAACTGCCTGACGACGTGCTGTTCAAGGGAATTCTGGACCAGTTGATCCAGCAAACTGCCCTCATGCAAAACTTCGACGGCGCATTGCCCAACCGGATCGAACTGCAGCTCGAGAACGAGCGCCGCTCACTGACGGCGGGCGAAGCCATCAACCTCGTGATGGACGCACCGCTGGACGAAGCCGACGTCCAGGCTGCCTATGACGCACAATACGCCAGTGCCGAACAGGCGCGGGAACAGGAATTCAACGCCTCTCACATTCTGGTGGAAACCGAGGAAGCCGCGCTTGCCGTGCAGCAGGAACTGGCCGATGGCGCCGATTTCGCCGCTGTCGCGCGGGCGCAGTCGACCGGGCCGTCGGGCCCGAATGGCGGGCAATTGGGCTGGTTCGGCAAAGGCGCCATGGTGCCGGAATTCGAAGCAGCCGTTGTCGCGCTTGAGCCCGGCAAGGTTTCCGATCCTGTCAAGACACAGTTCGGCTGGCATATCGTCAAACTGAACGAAACCCGGATCCAGGAAGCGCCCGCCTTGGCAGACGTCCGCGAAGAGCTTGAACTGCAAATCCGGCAGCTCCGCGCGCAAGAAGCCATTGATGCCGTGACGGCGGCCGCGGACGTGGATCAGAGCGGCGCCGAAGGCGTGGATCGCGGCTCAATCAAACAGATCGAATTGCTGGAGTAATCACGGAATGGCCAAGATCACCGCTGTCTCGCCCCTTGCGCCCGCCCGGTTTCCCGACCTGCCGGTCATCGGCGGCGTGACGTTCGCCACCGCCGCTGCCGGGGTCAAGTATCAGGGCCGCACCGACGTCATGCTTGCCCATCTTGCACCAGGCACCGTCATTGCAGGCGCCTTCACGCGTTCTGCAACGCGGTCCGCGCCCGTGCTTGATTGCCAGGCAAAGCTGGGGCGGCCTTCGACAGAGGGGGCGGCGGTTCTGGTCAACTCCGGAAATTCGAACGCGTTTACCGGCAAGGGCGGCGTCGTCGCGGTCGAAGCGATCGCCGCCGCCGCCGCAAAAGCCTGCGGCGTGCCGCAACAACGCGTTTTCACCTCGTCGACCGGCATTATTGGCGAACCACTCCCGTTCGAGCGGATTACCAACACGCTCGATACGCTCGTGAGCGGGCTGAGCGATGACGGCATCGCCGCTGCGGCCAAGGCGATCATGACCACGGACACCTTCCCCAAGGGCGCATCCGCGCAGGTCGAGGTCGCGGGCAAAACCGTGTCCATCGCAGGGATCGCCAAAGGGTCGGGTATGATTGCCCCGGACATGGCAACGATGCTTGTTTATATCTTTACCGATGCGCAGATCGAGCAGGACGCATTGCAGGCGCTGGTCAGCGCGCAGAACGAAAAGACGTTCAACTGCATCACCGTGGACAGCGACACGTCGACCTCCGACAGCCTGATCGTCGCGGCGACAGGCGCATCCGGGGTCAGCGTTGACGGCGACGAGAGCTTCTCGGCCGCGCTTCATGGTGTGATGCTGGACCTTGCCCATCAGGTCGTCCGCGACGGAGAAGGCGCCACGAAATTCGTCGAGATCGTCGTCACCGGCGCCGCGAACGACGCGGACGCAAAGATCCACGCGATGTCGATTGCCAATTCCCCGTTGATCAAGACAGCCATCGCCGGAGAGGATCCCAACTGGGGCCGGGTCGTGATGGCAATCGGGAAATCCGGCGCCGCCGCTGATCGTGACCGGCTGTCGATCCGCTTTGGAGATATCGAAGTGGCCAAGGACGGGTGGCGTAGCGAAAACTACTCCGAAGCAGACGCCGCCGCGCACATGAAGGGCTCGGACATCGTGATCGGGGTGGATCTGGGCATCGGGAGCGGCGAGGCCACCGTATGGACCTGTGACCTGACCCACGGATACATTTCGATAAACGCGGATTATCGTTCATGAAAATGGTACTGGTGTCAGCGGTTGCGCTGATCGACGTGGATGGCCGGGTGCTGTTGGCGCAGCGCCCGGAAGGCAAATCGATGGCGGGGCTATGGGAGTTTCCGGGCGGCAAGGTCGAACAGGGCGAAACGCCCGAAGCCGCGCTGATCCGGGAACTGCACGAGGAATTGGGGATCGGCACCTGGGCCTCCTGCCTGGCCCCCCTGACCTTTGCCAGCCACAGCTATACCGACTTTCACCTGATGATGCCGCTGTTTGCCTGCCGCAAATGGGAAGGAACGCCGCAGGCACGCGAGGGGCAGACCCTGAAATGGGTCAAGCCGATCGAGATGAAGCACTATCCCATGCCAGCCGCCGATATCCCGCTTATTCCCATATTGCGGGATTGGCTCTAGGTAACTTATTGTCTCGAAACCGGCTAAATTTTTACATTTATTACCGATTGTGTTGATTTTAGAAACAATACCGACTAAAAGCGGCTTGTCTGCGTTCTGGGGGGAAAAGACATGCTGCGAACAATTACACTTGGAAGTTGCGTCACGGTGCAAGGCACGTTTGTCAGAACCATGCCGGATGGCCGCATCGCGGTGAAGGTCGACAACACCGAATTTTCCGGGACACCGGTATCACGAAAATAGGGTGTTGCGCCGCAGTGAATTGAAAAAGGGGACGGTTTTGCGACCGTCCCCTTTTCTTTTCGTTATGCCGACAGATCAGGTCAGCGTGCGTGTGACTTCCTCACGCTCGAAGATTTCGATGACATCGCCGGGGCGAATATCGTCGTAGTTCTCGAACGCCATGCCGCACTCCTGGCCTGACTGAACTTCCGGCACTTCATCCTTGAAGCGCTTCAAAGTCTTCAGGGTCCCTTCGTGGACCACCACGTTGTCGCGCAGAAGACGCACGCCCGCGGAACGGCGTGCCACGCCTTCGGTGACCAGACAACCGGCAACCTTGCCAACGCCTGTGACCTTGAAGACTTCCTTGATATTCGCATACCCGATGAAGTTTTCCTTGATCTCGTTGCTCAGCAAACCGGATGCAGCCGCTTTCACATCGTCGACCAGATCGTAGATGACCGAGTAATAGCGGATCTCGACACCCTTCTGGTTCGCGGTGTTGCGTGCAGAGGCATTGGCCCGAACATTGAAGCCCATGATCGGCGCGCCCGACGCTTCGGCCAGACCGACGTCCGTTTCGGTGATGGCGCCCACACCGGAGTGCAGAACGCGCACGCGCACCTCGTCGTTGCCGATCTTCTCCATCGCCTGGACGATCGCCTCGGCAGAGCCCTGCACGTCGGCCTTGACCAGGATCGGAAGCTCGCTGACGTTCTCGTCCGCCTTGGCATTCGCCATCAGCTGTTCGAGCGTCGTTGCGGCACCGGCAGCGGCACGTTTGTCTTTCGCTGCGTTCGCACGGTATTCCGCGATCTCGCGGGCCTGCGCTTCGGTCTCGGTCACGTTCAGCACGTCACCCGCTTCGGGTGTGCCGTTCAGGCCCAGAACCTCGACAGGCACCGACGGCCCGGCCTCTTTGACGCGATTTCCTTGATCGTCGATCAGCGCACGGACCTTGCCGTACTGCTCGCCCACGACAAAGATATCGCCTTGCCGCAGTGTCCCGTTCTGGATCAGGACGGTCGCAACGGGGCCACGACCCACGTCCAGCTGCGCCTCGATCACGGCACCGATGGCGGCGCGATCCGGGTTCGCTTTCAGCTCAAGCAGTTCGGCCTGCAACGCGATCGCTTCGAGCAGCTCGTCCAGACCCTGACCGGTGACGGCAGAAACTTCGACGTCCTGCACTTCGCCGGACATCTTCTCGACGATCACCTCATGCTGAAGCAGCGCCGTGCGCACCCGATCCGGATCGGCGGCGGGTTTGTCGATCTTGTTGATCGCGACAATCATAGGCACACCAGCCGCTTTCGCGTGGTTGATGGCTTCGATCGTCTGCGGCATCACGGCGTCATCCGCCGCAACGACCAGAACGACGATATCCGTCACATGCGCCCCGCGTGAACGCATCGAAGTAAACGCCGCGTGGCCGGGTGTATCGAGGAAAGTCAGAACAGCGCCGGTATCGGTTTTCACCTGGTAGGCGCCGATATGCTGCGTGATCCCGCCTGCCTCGCCCGCGACGACCTTGGCGTTGCGGATCGCGTCCAGCAACGATGTCTTGCCGTGGTCGACGTGGCCCATGATGGTGATCACCGGAGGACGATCCTCAAGCTCTTCTTCGCTGTCGACGACTTCCTTGATCACGTCCTCGACGTCGGCATCGGAAACCCGCACGACCTTGTGGCCGAACTCTTCGATGATCAATTCGGCAGTATCTGCATCGATCGTCTGGTTCTGCGTGACCATCATGCCGTTGTTCATCAGCGCCTTGACGACCGCACCCACGCGCTCGGCCATACGGTTGGCCAGCTCGGAGACGACGATCGCTTCGGGCAGATTCACATTACGGACAACCTTTTCACGCTCGACCTGACCACCCATGGCCTTCTGCCGCGCGCGTTCCTGCTTGCGCTTCATCTGCGCCATGGAACGTTGACGGCCACCTTCGCCACCGGCAAGCGCCTGATTCAGCGTGAGCTTGCCCGAGCGGCGGTTGTCGTCCTGACGGTTTTTCTTGTTGGTGTCTTCGCGGTCGCGCTCGGTCTTGCGCGGCGCCTGTGCCGGAGCGGGCTTGTTGCCCGGCGTACGCGCCTGCGCAGGCTCCTGAACGGGAGCGACTGCGGCCTGTGCGGCTGCGGCGGCATCGCGCGCCTTGCGCTCTTCTTCCTCGGCTTTCGCCTTGAGGGATTCGATGCGCTCGCGCTCTTCAGCCTCCTTGGCTTCCTGCTCGGCCCGGCGGCGTTCGCGGTCTTCTGCGCGGGCCTTTTCCTCGGCTTCGCGCGCGGCGGCCTCTTCGACCTCACGTGCCTTGGCGGCCTGAACGGCCTTCAAACGGCGCTCCATCTCGGAGTCGGTGATGCCGGCGGGACGCCGCGAAGGATCGCCAACAGGACCGGCGCCCGGACCCGATGGTTTCTGCCCGCCCGGTTTGGGGACAATGACCCGCTTGCGCTTGGTCTCGACCACGACGTTCTTGGTCCGCCCGTGGCTAAAGCTTTGCTTTACGTTGCCCGGGCGCGACCCGCCGCCGCGCAGACCCAATGTTTTCTTGCCGTCACTATCGCTCATGAAGCTCGTCTATCCTTTCGACTGACCGTTGCCAGTCTCGTTTTTGCGCACGCCGTTCAACCGTTGAGCTTCCTCTACTACACGCAGAGTGAGTCCACCAGAGGCGAGCGCCCCATGTATCACAGTTTGGCGTCCGAATGCCAAACCCAATTCATCCGCCGTAAGACACCCGATGTAGTGTCCATAATGCGGCGTACTCAGTTTCGATTTGCCGCGCCCCGATCCATCCACAGCCTGGATCAACACTTCGGCTTCCTCGTTTTGCAGCCAGCTTTTGACTTTTTCATAGCCAGCGACGGCCTTGCCCGCTTTGCGCTGCATCGAAATCAGGTCCACCACTCGGCGGGCCAATTGCTTTTCGACTTCGGCAACCAGATCATCCGGCAGCTTTACCGGCTGCTTCGCCGCACGCGAGAACAACCCCTTCTTGACCGCCGTCTCCAGCGCCGCCCGCTGGGCGGCCACATAAATGCCCCGACCGGGCAGCTTGCCCAGTATATCGGGAACGATCTGGCCGTCCGGTCCGACAACGAAACGTATCAGACCGTGCTTTGGTTGCACCTCGCCTGTCGCGATACATTTACGCTCTGCACCTTCAGTGCGTGTATTGGAGGCACCGCCACGTCCCATTCAGGTTCCCCGAAGCCTGCGATCAGGCCTCGGCCTCCTCTTCTTCAGCGCCTTCTTCGACGTCCGCGTCCATTTCGGTCGGATCGACCCAACCCAACAGAACCCGCGCGGTCATGATCAGGTGCTGTGCATCTTCAAGGCTCATCTCGAAGGGCTCCAGCACGCCATCGTCCTTGACCCGCTCGCCGTTCACGGTGGTCCAGCCACCGGCCAGTTCCCAGTCGGCGCAAGTTGCAAAATCTTCGAGCGTTTTCACGTCATCCTTTGCCAGCGCTTCAATCATTTGGGGTGTCAGCCCGTCGAATTCAATAAGGCTGTCTTCGGCGCCCAGCGCACGCGCGGATTCCAATGCTGCCTTGTTTTGCGCTTCGAGCACATCGCGCGCCCGCGCCTGAAGTTCGCCCGCAGTATCCGAGTCGACGCCGTCGATGACCAACAGCTCGTCCTGATCGACATAAGCGACCTCTTCGAGATTGGTGAACCCTTCGGAGACCAGCAACTGCGCAAAGAATTCGTCCAGGTCGAGGTTGTCCATGAACAGCTTGGTCCGCAGCTCGAACTCGGCCTGACGGCGTTGGCTTTCCTGCTCTTCGGTCATGATGTCGATGTCGAGACCGGTCAGCTGCGACGCCAGCCGCACGTTCTGACCCCGGCGGCCGATGGCAAGGCTCAGCTGCTCTTCGGGCACGACGACCTCGATCTTGCCCGCTTCCTCGTCCAGAACCACCTTTGACACCTCGGCAGGCTGAAGCGCGTTCACAAGGAACGTCGGCTGATCTTCATTCCATGGAATGATGTCGATCTTTTCGCCCTGAAGTTCGTTAACCACGGCCTGAACGCGGCTGCCGCGCATCCCGACGCAGGCACCGACCGGATCAATGGAGCTGTCATAAGAGATTACCGCGATCTTGGCGCGCGAACCGGGGTCGCGCGCGACCGCCTTGATCTCGATGATGCCATCATAGATTTCAGGTACTTCCATCTTGAACAACTCGGCCATGAACTCGGGCGCGGTGCGGCTCAGGAAGATCTGCGGACCACGCTGTTCGCGGCGCACGTCCTTGATGTAGACGCGGATGCGATCGTTCGGGCGATAGCTTTCGCGGCCGATCTTTTCGTTGCGGCGCAGGATTGCCTCGCCCGCGCCCACATCGACGATGACGTTGCCGTATTCCTCGCGCTTGACCAGACCGTTGATGATGGTGCCCGCGCGGTCCTTGAATTCCTCGTACTGGCGATCACGTTCGGCTTCGCGCACCTTTTGCAGGATCACCTGCTTGGCGGATTGCGCGGCGATACGACCCATTTCGACCGGCGGGACCTCTTCGATGAACTCCTGACCGACTTCGGGGTTGTCCATGTACTGCTTGGCCTGATCAACAGTGAATTCGGCCTGATAGTTTTCCAGCTCGTCATCCGCGACCACGGTGCGCACGCGGGTAAAGGTGGCACGGCCCGTCTTGCGGTCGATGTGCACACGGATGTCCATTTCGGCGCCATAGCGCGACTTTGCGGCACGGGCGAGCGATTCTTCCATCGCTTCGATCACCAGACCGGGGTCGATCATCTTTTCGCGGGCCACCGCTTCGGCGGTTTGCAACAGCTCAAGCTGGTTGGCAGATGTAATGGCCATTAGTTTTCTCCCTCACCGGACTCTTCCGTGATTTCGTCAAATTTGGTTTCGTCGATTGCGCCCGACGCTTTGCGCTGGCGCAGCATTTCCTTGACCAACTCATCCGTCAGCACCAGTTTGGCGTCCGACAGCCAGTCGAATTTCAGCCCCACCGTGCCCTCTTCGAGGTTGATCAACACCTCGTCGCCATCGATCCCGGCCAGCTCTCCCTTGAAGCGGCGGCGGCCGTCGATCATCTCGGCGGTTTCGATCTTGGCCTCATAGCCTTCGAAGTTCTCGAAATCCTTGAGCCGGGTCAGCGGACGATCGATGCCGGGGCTGGAAACCTCGAGCGTGTATTCATCGAGGATCGGGTCTTCGACATCCAGCACCGCGCCGATGGCCGTGCTGATCTGGGCGCAGTCATCGACCTCAATCCCGCCATCGGGCCTGTCGGCCATGACCTGCAACGTCGTGCTCTTGCCCGACATCAGCCGCACACGCACCAATTCGAACCCCATGTCCTCGATGACAGGGGTGATAATCTCGGCCAGACGCTGGTCGATGGCGGCTTTTGCGATCAAGTCGTTGTTCATGGTCTCACTGACGTTCAGGCACAAAAAAACGGGCGCGCGGCCCGTTGCATGGATCGGTGGGCGCTTGGTTTGGACCCGAGCGCGCCGCTATTGATCGTCATATACGCACAAGCGAAAGGAACATCAAGCCCCCCACCACCGCTGCGGTGCACGCAAACCATCGAACGGGCCACGGCCCAGCGCCATGGGCATCGCAATGCCGCGCGACACGGCGTGGCCGTCGAACAGCGCGATATCGTCAAAGCCGCGCAGCGCGGAGGGATCGCTGATGTCGGCCCCGTCCACCAGATACTCGGCCAGCGCCTGCGCCCGCACCGCCTCGGACGGGATCGAGACAAGCTCGATCCGGTCGAACCACCCCGCACGACCGTCCTTCCAGTGCCGCGCGACGCGCTCTGCCAAAAGCTGCTGACCCGGTGCGAAGTGGCGCGCGCGGTACAGGCCCGTTCCGATACCGGAATCGGGGGCGTGGGCCGGGTGAATGACCTGATCAACGGTGCTCAGCGAGAACGGCAATGCGGCATCGGCCTGATCCAGCGTCACCCGCACGCGGTGGTCCGTCACCGCCGTGACTGTGCCCGCCAAGGTGACGCTCGCCACCACATCTTCTGCCGAAAAAGCGGTTCC
>JBFFQZ010000035.1:0-15026 GCA_041573235.1 Sulfitobacter sp.
AGCCGCTCCGCGTCGTCCTCGAAATGCGGGATCAAACGCTCCATGAAGCGCAGGTCATGCGCGGCGGTCCACAGCAGCAGCTTGTATTCCAGATCATCCGCCATCGCCCGGTCGCGCGCGACCGAATTCAGGTCCTCGGCGTTTTCGGCCTTGCGCTGGAACGACGATCCGCCACCATAGCGCTGTACCTTGCCCCGGCTCAGGTCCCGCTCCGGCAGGCCCAGTGCCCGCAGGATGCCCCCGCGATAGCTCTCGGAGGTCATCCACGCGTCATAGCAGATCGCGACGATGCCGCGGCCATCGCGGATCCGGTCCAGCCCCTGCACGTAGGTCGCAAGAGCCAGTGTCATGATCCGCATGCGGTCCGTCGCGCCAAAGCCGTCGTTCTTCTGGATCTTCGCCAGAAGCGACGCTGACCAGTTCAGAAAGCTGCGATAGATGATGACCTGATGGCTGAAATCGGAACCGTCAAAGCCATGGCTGGCCTTTTGGCCCCCGCCTGCGGGCTGTGGCATCCGGTCCTCGTAGGACACGACGACGAACGGCGCCGCGCCCGCCCGGTTGATCCGCTCCGGGTTGGTGATACCCTTGTAGGGCACCGGAGCAAGCTCGGCATCGTACACGTCGAGCGATCCATAGTCCTTCAACGGGTTTTTCCCGAAACGGCAATTGTTGAAGAACACACCGCCGCTCGCCGTTTCAGGCGCGTTGCGCATCAGCCAGCCGATGATCGCGTGGTTGCCGGAACGGCGCATGCCGAACACCTGCAGCGCACGGTCCGGGATGAACCCCGCCTGCGCCCAAGGCGTTCCGATCTGCACCGCTGCGGTCATGCTCAGTAAACCCGTGCCTTCGGCGCGATCTTCTTGAGGTCGATGCCGCCCTCGTTATGGCTGGTGAGTGGTTTCAGATGCACCCCGCGGAAGCCAAGCGACGCCTCGTTGCCCTTGAACCACACGAGGCTGTGCTTGCGCCAGTTCTCGTCGTCGCGGTCGGGATAATCCTCGTGGGCGTGGGCGCCACGGCTTTCCTTGCGCGCGGCCGCCGCGGTGATGGTGGCCACCGCATTCGGCATCAGGTTGGTCAGCTCCAGCGTCTCCATCAGGTCAGAGTTCCAGACCAGCGAGGTATCGGTGACCTTTACATCCCCCAGCTTACCCGCGACGTCCTTCATCTTTTGCTCGCCCTCGGCCAGCGTCTTGTCAGTACGGAACACCGCCGCATCCGCCTGCATGGTCTGCTGCATCTCGAGGCGCAGCGCCGCGGTGGGGACCTGCCCCTTGGCATAACGCAGCCCGTCGAACCGGCTGAACGCCGCCTCGACCGACCGCTTGTTGGGGACCGGCACGGCGGTTTTCGGATCCACGATCTCGGCCGCCCGGATCGCCGCCGCCCGGCCAAAGACCACAAGGTCGATCAGCGAATTCGACCCCAGACGGTTCGCGCCGTGCACGCTGGCACAGCCTGCCTCGCCCACGGCCATCAGACCGGGCGACACGTTGTCTGGGTTGTCCTTGGTCGGAGCCAGCACCTCGCCCCAATAGTTCGTGGGAATGCCGCCCATGTTGTAGTGAACCGTCGGCAGCACCGGGATCGGCTCCTTGGTCAGATCCACACCGGCGAAGATGCGCGCGGATTCGGAGATGCCCGGCAGGCGCAGGTCCAGCGTTTCGGGCGGCAGGTGGTTGAGGTGCAGGTGGATATGATCCCCCTTCTCGCCCACGCCGCGCCCCTCGCGGATTTCCATGGTCATGCAGCGGCTGACCACGTCACGGCTGGCCAGATCCTTGTAGGTCGGCGCATAACGCTCCATGAACCGCTCGCCCTCGGAGTTGGTGAGATACCCGCCCTCACCGCGCGCGCCTTCCGTGATCAGACAACCCGCACCGTAGATGCCCGTCGGGTGGAATTGCACGAATTCCATATCCTGCAGCGGCAGACCCGCGCGCGCCGTCATGCCGCCACCGTCACCGGTGCAGGTATGCGCCGAGGTCGCGCTGAAATAGGCGCGGCCATAGCCGCCCGTGGCCAGCACGACCATCTTTGCCGCGAACAGGTGCATGGTTCCGTCGTCCAGCTTCCAGCACAGCACCCCTTCGCAGGTGCCGTCCTCGGACATGATCAGGTCGATCGCGAAATATTCGATGTAGAATTCCGCATTATTCTTGAGGCTTTGCCCATAGAGCGTGTGCAGGATCGCGTGGCCGGTCCGGTCCGCCGCCGCACAGGTGCGCTGAACCGGTGGGCCTTCGCCGTATTCGGTCGTGTGACCGCCAAAGGGCCGCTGATAGATCTTGCCCTCTTCCGTGCGCGAGAACGGCACGCCGTAATGCTCCAGCTCGTACACCGCCTTGGGCGCCTCGCGGGCCAGGTATTCCATCGCGTCGGTATCACCCAGCCAGTCGGAGCCCTTGACCGTGTCGTACATGTGCCACTGCCAGCTGTCGGGGCCCATGTTGCTCAGCGATGCGGCGATGCCGCCCTGTGCCGCCACGGTGTGCGACCGGGTTGGAAAGACCTTCGAGATGCAGGCCGTCCGCAGGCCCTGCTCTGCCATGCCAAGCGTCGCGCGCAGACCGGCGCCGCCGGCGCCTACGACGACAACGTCGTATTCATGTGTTTCGTACTCATAAGCAGCCATGTCGTGCCCTCTTCAAGCTTGGGGTCTGTCCGTCCGATCGTACTGGACCCTGTCTGTATCTCCGGCGCGTCCGCGCCTGATATTCGTAACCGCCGTGCGCAAAGCAACCCGCGTATGTCGTCACTACCTAACACGGGTGGCGGCCTATCCCAGTCAAAACCGCCACGCCATTTGTCGCAGCTGTCCTAGAGCGCGATGCGCGCAATCGCGAACAGGCCCACCGCCGCCGCGCCATAGCTCAGGCACGTCATCGCGATAATGGATATCTTCTGCGCCATGCCGTGCACGTAATCCTCGATAAGCGTCTGCACCCCGTCGTTGAAATTCTTGAACCCGACCGCGATTGTCAGCGCCGCGACGATCGCCGGGAACGGACGCGCATAGTAGGCGAGGATCTCTTCATAGGTACCGCCCAGCGCGCTGCCAAAGGTGAACACGAAGAGTGGAATGAGGATCAACAACCCCACCGAACTCACTTTCATCGCCCAGAAATGTGCGGTCCCGGTCTTGGCAGAGCCAAGGCCCGTCGCCCGTTTACGGTCTGTCAAATAAGCCATCTGTCGCCTCCCTACACCACAACCACGGTAATCAACGTCAGCAGGATCGACCCGCCGATGCAGGCCCAGCCCAGTTTTTCAGCGGTGGGGATGTCCATCGCCACGGCATTGTCCCAGATCAGGTGCCGCACCCCGGCCAGCGTGTGATACCACAGCCCCAGCACCGAGAAGAACAGGACGATGTCCCCGAACCAGCCGGTCAGGAGGCCGTTCACAGTCGCGAAATACTCTGCGTTGCTGCTGGCCGCCAGGAACCACCAGACAATCAGCAGCGCCGTGATCAGCATGGCGTTGCCGGTGATCCGCGTGAGGATCGATGTCATCGAGGTCAATTGCGGGCGGTAGATCGTCAAATGCGGCGACAGGGGACGGTTGCCCCGGTTCACATCGGCCATATCAGGCTCCTTTTCGGCTGCTTGCCCTTACTACTAGCGGTTTTTTCGACACTGTCACGAGGACATACAGCGATTCATGCCTCTGTTACCGCTAATTGCGCGGAAAATTGTCGCAGCGCAGCATTTTGTGATCACACCATGATAGCCTGTGATCACGGGCTGAGCAGACTTACCTGCCGCGTCGTTTCTCGCTGGAGCTTGCGGCGGATTTGCCGCGGGTAGTCCTCAAATCCGCTGGCCGTCATGACAAATGCGCCCTCTCCGTGGATGAGATTCTCATAAAACCAGGCAGTCAGATCAGAATCGTCCGTCTCGATGGCCAGCGCGTTCACCGTCACCTGCCCGGCACGCAGTTCGGCTCCATGGGCGTGCGGCGGAGGCCCCTCATTCGAGATCCCGTCGCCCGACACGTCGATGATCTTGCGCGTGCACTCGGGAACCGCGCGGAGCGTCTCAAGCGACAGGCCGATGGCCTCCCCCACGGCGGTCGAGAAATTGCGCCAGACCCGTTTATCAGTCGCGATCGCCTGCGCCATGGCCTCGACATCGCGCGGCGTGCGCATCTGGCGCCACGGCACGGTCTGGCGCTGCCGTGAAACGCCCGACCACTGGATCAGCGTGACCTGCGCGCGTTGTCGGATCAGCGCGTCGAGCACGCTGCCGTCGCGCAACGCGGCGGCCAGACCATCCATCTGGATACGGTATTCGTTTGCATCGACAGACCCGGACACGTCCACCGCCAGCACCAGCGCCAGATCGCACGCAGGCAAAGTCGTGGGCCACAGGGCCAGAAGAACTGCAGGCAGGACGCGCATGCCAACAGCCTATCCGATCCGCATCAAAGGTTCACTCCCCCGCCTGGGGACAGGCAGGGCATCGCGGGGTCACGCACTGGCGCCGGAACGGGGAAACGCAAAACGGCGCGCCGTTCCCGGCGCGCCTTTTCGAAGTCATGCAGCTGAGATCAGCTCAGGGAGCCGTCGATGCCCTTGCAGGCCTCGACCAAGCCTTTGACGGCCGCGACGGAATTGTCGAACATCGCCTGCTCGTCCTTGTTCATGTCGATCTCGACCACTTTCTCGACGCCGCCTGCACCGATCACGGTCGGGACGCCGACGTAAAAGCCGTTCAGGCCATAGGCCCCGTCCACGTAGGCCGCACAGGGAAGCACGCGCTTCTGGTCTTTCAGATAGGCTTCGGCCATCTCGATCGCGCTGGTCGCGGGGGCATAGAACGCCGAGCCGGTCTTCAGCAGGCCGACGATCTCGGCGCCGCCATCACGGGTGCGCTGGACGATGGCGTCCAGTTTCTCCTGGCTGGTCCAGCCCATCTTGATCAGATCGGGCAGTGGAATGCCCGCAACAGTCGAATACCGCACCAGTGGCACCATCGTGTCGCCATGGCCGCCCAGCACGAATGCCGTCACGTCGCGCATCGACACTTTGAACTCATCCGCGAGGAAATGACGGAAGCGCGCCGAATCAAGCACACCGGCCATGCCGCAGACTTTCTCATGCGGCAGGCCCGAGAATTCGCGCAGCGCCCAGACCATCGCGTCCAGCGGGTTGGTGATGCAGATCACGAAGGCGTTGGGCGCATGGGCGGCAATGCCCTCGCCCACGGATTTCATGACCTTCAGGTTGATGCCCAGCAGGTCGTCACGGCTCATCCCGGGCTTGCGCGCCACACCGGCGGTGACGATGCAGACGTCCGCGCCAGCAATGTCTGCATAGTCCTGCGTGCCCGACATCGCAGCGTCAAAGCCCTCTGCCGGACCGGATTCGGCGATATCGAGCGCCTTGCCCTGCGGAATCCCTTCGGCGATGTCGAACATCACGACGTCGCCCAGTTCCTTGATTGCAGCGAGGTGGGCAAGCGTGCCCCCGATTTGACCCGCGCCGATAAGCGCGATTTTGGGTCTGGCCATGTGCAGTACTCCATTGAGGTTTGCGTTGCCGGCGGGCTTAAACGCTCAGACGGGTTCATGCAAGTTTCAGTTGCGAGGTATCGCAAATGCGCCATGGCAAAGCCCGCGGTCACCCGACCCGAAAGCTGCCACCGGCGCCATTCGATATCGAATTTGTTGAACCGTGGCCGCGCGCGCCCGGAAAATCAAAGGTTGGCGCACCGGGCAGTTCCTGCGAAAGATGTGGACGGTCTGCAAGCTTCAAGGGACTCAGATGCTCATTCTAGACTTTTGGTTCTTCGCGGTGGCCGCCCCCGCAGTGGTCTTCGCAGGGATTTCCAAAGGCGGCTTCGGCTCCGGCGCCGCATTCGCCGCGTCCTCCGTGCTGGCGCTGGTCGTCGAACCGGGGCTGGCGCTGGGGATAATGCTGCCGATGCTGATGCTGATCGATCTGGCCGCCCTCAGACCCTATTGGCGCAAATGGCGCCTGCGCGAAGCGATGCTGATGATCGCGGGCGGCCTGCCGGGCGTGGCGTTGGGTGCTGCGCTGTACCGGGTCGCCTCGCCCGATCTGCTGCGGGTGATGATCGGCGTCGTATCGGTGGGATTCGTGGCATGGCAGCTTGCCATCGCCCGCAGATGGATCCGGGTCGGCGCCCTGGTCATGCCAGACAGCGCTGGCGCCGCCATCGGCGTGCTGGCGGGCTTTACCACCTTCATCAGCCATGCAGGCGGCCCGCCCGCGGCTGTGTTCCTGCTCGCGCGCAAGCTCAACAAGACCGAATATCAGGCGACGACCGTCCTGATCTTCTGGGTGCTGAACATCGTCAAGTTCGTGCCCTACGCGTATCTGGGATTTTTCACCTGGGAAACCTTTCAGGCGAATGTATGGCTCGCCGCCTTTGCCCTTCTGGGGACATGGATCGGCGTGCGCGCCCACCGGATCGTCCCTGAGTGGCTGTTCTTCAGGCTCACCTACGCGCTTCTGACTGTCACCGGGATCAAGCTGATCTGGGACGGCCTCACCTGATGCCGCGTGACATGAACCGGTTGCACGTCAACAAAGGTCATCGTGCGCAGCCGGGTAAGGTGCAGCTGTCGCTGCACCCTCGATTCGACGTTCAGGCATCGTTGCCCTTGGCAGGCAGGCTCTCGGCGACTTGCTCATAAGATTGCCCGGAGGCCACAAGGCATGTCGTACCCGTGGGTATCGTCACCAGGATTGTCCAGCTGCCTGTCGCGTCAGAGGCAAACACCTCGACCATCGCGTTATTCGCGCCCAGACCAACCGACTGACGCGTTTCGCCATAGCTGTCAGCAAGCCGCTTGACCACCGCATCGCGCGGCCCGCAATTGCGCGGCGATTGTGCGTGGGCCTGGGACGAGATCATGATCAAAAGCGTGGATGCCGCTGTCAAAGCGGCAAGATGAAGGAGTTTTGCAGTGCGTGTCATTGTCAGTGCCTTTCGGTATAAAGGCGGCTGCGCCAAGTCTCTGGCCCATCCGGCTCCCGATTTTCTGAGCCGGTGAAACCCGGGCGCCCCCGAAACATATGCGGTTGCATCAGTGCCCTACGCCCTGTCAGCGGCCAAGCCGACGCGACCCTCCCGAAGCAAATGCAACGCCGTAACCATGCGCCTTCAGGATTGAAAACAAAGTTAACGCTGCGCGCTTTGGGTGTTGCGCCCCGGCTTGCGCTGCGCTGCGGCACAATTCTGCTTGAAGTTTTCGGCCCAAAATGCCCCTTTGCACGCAACTTTGTTTCGCCCGACTGTCAAAAGGACCTGTCATGCCCTCCATTGCCCGCCCGCTGCGCTCTGTTCTGTACATTCCCGGCTCCAAACCCCGTGCGCTGGACAAGGCGCGCGGCTTGCCCGCCGACGCCATCATCTTCGACCTCGAAGACGCCGTGATCCCAGAAGAAAAAGCCACCGCACGCGCCACCCTCTCGGCGGCGCTGGAAACCGGCGGCTACGGCGCCCGGATGAAGATCATCCGCATCAACGGGCTCGACACCCCTTGGGGCGCCGATGACGCCCGCGCCGCCGCCACGATGGGCGCCGATGCAATCCTGCTGCCCAAGGTGAACTCACCCGCCGATCTCGAAGCGCTGGCGGAGATCGTCGGCGACGTGCCGCTTTGGGCCATGATGGAGACCCCCGCGGGCATGCTCAACGCGCCCGCCATCGCGGCCCACCGCAGCCTTCAGGGCATGGTGATGGGCACCAACGATCTGGCCAAGGACCTGCAAACCCGGTTTCGTCCGGACCGCCTGCCGCTGATCACGGGCCTCGGCCTGTGCGTACTGGCGGGCAAGGCACATGGCGTGGCGCTCATCGACGGGGTCTACAACGCCTTCAAGGACGACGAAGGCCTGCGGGTCGAATGCGATCAGGGCCGCGACATGGGCTTTGACGGCAAGACGCTGATCCACCCCGCCCAGCTTGAGGTGGCCAATGCCGCCTTCTCGCCCTCGGACGCCGAAGCCGATCTGGCCCGCCGCCAGATCGCTGCCTTTGAGGAATGCGAGGCAACCGGTCAGGGCGTGGCCGTGGTCGATGGCAAGATCGTCGAAAACCTGCATGTCGCCACCGCCCGCGAAACACTGGCAAAACTCGACGCCATCGCAGCCCTCAACATGGAAGCAACATCATGACCCTTCTCATTCTCGGCCTTTTCCTGTGGGCTGCGGCCCATGCCTTCAAGCGCCTTGCACCGGATGCCCGCGCCCGTATGGGTAACGCGGGCAAAGGGATTGTGGCGCTTGTTATCCTCGTCGCGCTGGTGCTGATGATCGTCGGCTACCGGAGTGCCGAGTTCACCCCGGTCTGGAACCCGCCCGCCTTCCTGACGGGCATCAACAACCTTTTGATGCTCTTTGCGCTGTGGGTCTATGGATCAAGCGCCGCCAAGGGCGCCAAGGCCTGGCCCGCGACCCGCATCCGCCATCCGCAACTCACGGCGGTCAAGATTTGGGCCCTCGCCCACCTGCTCGTGAACGGCGATCTGGCGTCGATCGTGCTGTTCGGAGGGCTGCTGGCATGGGCCGTCGCGTCGGTGATCGTGATCAACCGGGCCGAGCCCGAATGGACCGCGCCGCCCGCCGCTGGCCGCAAGACCTACATCCGCCTGACGGTGATCACCCTCGTGATGCTCGTGGTCATGACCGGTATCCACCACGCCCTTGGCGTCAATCCCTTCTCCTGAGCAAAGGACCGCACATGATCCTCTACCGTTTCCTGTCCGAACAGGACACCTCCGACTTCTGTCACAAGGTCACCGATGCGCTCAACAAGGGCTGGGCGCTGCATGGCTCGCCCACGCAGACCTGGGATCACGCGGCCGGCGTGATGCGCTGTGGTCAGGCCGTGGTCAAGGAGGTCGAAGGCACCTACACCCCCGATACCAAGCTCGGAGCGCAGTGACATGACCGCAAAAACCAACCCCGGCCGCTTTTTCGAGGACTACCGGGTCGGCCAGGTGATCGACCACGCCGTGCCCCGCACCGTGTCGACCGGCGAACGGGCGCTCTACCATGCGCTCTACCCGGCACGCCACGCACTCTATTCCTCGGACACCTTCGCGCAATCCTGCGGGCTGTTTTCCAGCCCGCTTGACGATCTGCTTGCCTTCCACGTCGTCTTTGGCAAGACGGTCCCGGATGTGTCGCTCAATGCCGTGGCAAACCTGGGCTATGCCGAAGGCCGTTGGCTGGCTTCCGTCTGGCCCGGCGACACTCTTCACAGCCGATCCGAGGTCATCGGCCTGAAGCAGAACTCAAACGGCAAGACCGGTGTCGTCTATGTGCGCACGACGGGACTGAACCAGCACGGCGAAAAGGTGTTGGAATACGTCCGCTGGGTCATGGTGCGCAAACGCGATCTCGACACTGCCGCGCCGGATACGCAAATGCCGCAACTGGCCAAGGTCCTGTCCGCAGACGCACTCTGCATTCCAGATGGCCTTGATTTCACGAACTACGATTTCACCCTCGCCGGAGAGCCGCACCGCTGGGGCGACTATGAGATCGGCGAGAAAATCGACCACGTCGACGGCGTCACGATCGAGGAGGCCGAACACATGATGGCCACCCGTCTGTGGCAGAACACGGCCAAGGTACACTTCGACACATCCGCCCGCCCCGACGGCAGCCGCCTGATCTACGGCGGACACGTGATCTCGATGGCCCGGGCGCTGTCGTTCAACGGTCTGGCCAACGCGCAGATGATCGTCGGCCTGAACGCGGGCGCCCATGCCAATCCCTGCCTTGCCGGTGACACTGTCCGCGCCTGGTCCGAAGTGCTCGACAAGGCCGAAACGGGCGCGCCGGGCGTTGGCGCCCTGCGCCTGAGGCTGGTCGCGACCAAGGGCGGCGCGCCGTTCGGCCTGCGCGGCGAGGACGGCAAATACCTGCCCGAGGTGCTGCTGGACCTCGATTATTGGGCCCTGATCCCAACATGACCCCACGGTGGCGGCGCCCTCAACGCCGCCACCCCCGGAGCAAATCAAGCTTCAGCCGCACAAAATTTGCGCAAAATTCATTGATTCTCTCACATTTCCCCAAATCTCGCGGAAACGACCATCAAACTTTCAAAAATGTGATCACACTCTTTTGGCGTGTGATCACAAATGTCGCTTTTCGGTGGAATATTCCAATCGACTGCGAAAAGCTGATGCAAAATATTTTCACTTCAGGCGTATACCGCGACCTGACCAGAACCAAGACGGGACCGTTTCGATATGAACATCCACGAATACCAGGCCAAAGCCCTCCTGCGCAGCTACGGCGCCCCAGTATCCGACGGGCGCGTCGTGCTCAGGGCCGAAGACGCCAAGAACGCCGCCGCAGAGCTTGACGGCCCCCTGTGGGTGGTCAAGGCCCAGATCCACGCGGGCGGCCGCGGCAAGGGCAAGTTCAAGGAAGCCGACGCAGGCGATGCGGGCGGCGTGCGCCTGACCAAATCCGTGGAAGAAGCCGCCGAGCAGACCAAGAAGATGCTGGGCCGCACGCTCGTGACGCATCAGACCGGCCCGGCGGGCAAGCAGGTCAATCGGATCTACATCGAGGACGGCTCGGGCATCCAGACCGAACTTTACCTTGCGCTGCTGGTCGACCGCGCCACGTCCCGCGTGGGTTTCGTATGCTCGACCGAAGGCGGCATGGACATCGAAGAGGTCGCCGCCTCGACCCCCGAAAAGATCGTCAGCTTTTCCATTGATCCAGCCACCGGGTTCCAGCCTTTCCATGGCCGCCGCGTCGCCTTTGCGCTGGGTCTTGAGGGCAAGGCAGTCAAGCAATGCGTCGGGCTGATGGGCATGCTTTACAAGGCGTTCATCGAAAAAGACATGGAGATGCTGGAGATCAACCCGCTGATCGTGACCGACAGCGGCGACCTGAAGGTGCTTGATGCCAAGGTGTCCTTCGACGGCAACGCGCTCTATCGCCAAGGCGACATCGCCGAGCTGCGCGACACCACCGAGGAGGACCCGAAAGAGCTGGAAGCCTCCAAATACGACCTCAACTACATCGCGCTGGATGGTGAGATCGGCTGCATGGTGAACGGCGCGGGCCTTGCGATGGCGACGATGGACATCATCAAGCTCTACGGCGCCGAGCCCGCCAACTTCCTGGATGTCGGCGGTGGTGCGACCAAGGAAAAGGTGACCGAAGCGTTCAAGATCATCACCTCCGACCCGCAGGTCAAAGGCATTCTGGTGAACATCTTCGGCGGCATCATGCGCTGCGATGTCATCGCCGAAGGCGTCGTCGCCGCGGTGAAAGAGGTCGGCCTCAAGGTGCCGCTTGTCGTGCGCCTTGAAGGGACGAATGTCGAAGAGGGCAAGGCCATCATCAACAACTCCGGCCTCGACGTCATCGCGGCGGACGACCTTAAGGATGGTGCACAGAAGATCGTGAAAGCGGTCAAAGGCTGAGCAGCATGCGCCAGACCCCTTTCTTTGCGACGCTCCGGTTGGCGGCGGCGGGTTCTGCGAAAGCAGGGCCGCCGACGGCACAGGCTGTCGACGTCACGCGCGTCGTCGACATCGCAAGAGAGGTCTGCGCGGCTCCGATCCCCCAGGTGCAGCGTGCCGGACCACCTCGCACCGCCAACAAACCGGGCTTCGGCTTTGCGGCATCGGGGGTTGCGCGCATGCAAACCTCCGAGATCAGCCGCGGAACCGTGGCGGGGCGCATCTGATGCAGGGCTTTTATCCTCGCACCCCCATCATGGCTGACGTCAATGCGTCTTGTATCCGACTGATGGTGCGCAATCCGAACCGCCCGGTTGCGCAACCGTTGGCGGTCATCTGCGCCGTCGACTTGCACGTCGCGGGCAGGGAGGCGCTTTCATGATGCCGACCAGCCAAGCCAGCCTGACCGCCTGCGCCCTGCTCTTGGGGGCCCCCATGACCGCGTCCGCAGATCCGAGCGCCGCGGCGCAGGACTTCGCAGATCACTGTTTTTCCCCCTACCTCACGGCCGACACGGCGCAGAACCGGCTCGGTGGGCCGGACCGGCGCGTGGATTTCTACGATCTGCGCCCGTTTTCCTCCGCCCCACCTTCTCCGGCCACCGGCACGGACCAGACCCCCGGCACCGACCGCCGCTGCGAAGTCTCGTTTGACGGCGCCCATGTGGACTTGGGCATCGCCGGTGTGCAAACCGGCCTTTTGCAGGAGGACATTGCCACGCAGGCAAAGGTGCCAGACGGCTTTCCCGCGCAGGCCGGAACGCAATTCATCGCCGCACGGCAGCTCAACCCACGCCGCATTGCCGTCGTGCAGGTCGGAACACGGTCCGGCCCGCAGGGGGTTGAAACATTCATCAACGTCGAGCGGCTTGCGCCGCTGGCGGAGCCGCTACAATGATCCCGATGGGCGCATACCGTGTCAGGCGGCACGCGGTGCTGGCAGCAGCCCCGCTTACCATCTCCGCCTCCGCGTTGATCGGCGCGCTCTTGAACAACACCGCCGCCGAGACCCGGGAAGTGGGCGGTCTGTACATCCCCAAGATGTTCGGGCCAACGGCATTTCTCGATCTGACATCTCACTCCGGTGCCGACACGCCCCAGACAGGCATCGGCCTCTGACCCTCACCGCGCCGCTGGGCGCAGACATGAATCGAACTGAACAGAAAGCACCAAGACATGGCCGTACTCGTAGACGAAAATACCAAAGTCATCTGCCAGGGCCTCACCGGCTCGCAAGGCACGTTCCACACCGAACAGGCGATCGCATATGGGACCAAGATGGTCGGCGGCGTAACACCAGGCAAAGGCGGTCAGACACATCTGGACTTGCCGGTTTTCAACTCCGTGCATGAGGCGAAACATGTGACCGACGCCAACGCCTCGGTGATCTACGTACCGCCCCCCTTCGCGGCGGATTCGATCCTCGAGGCGATCGACGCCGAAATGGAGCTGATCGTGTGCATCACCGAAGGCATCCCGGTGCTGGACATGATGCGCGTTGCGCGCGCGCTCGAAGGGTCCAAATCACGGCTCATCGGCCCCAACTGCCCCGGCGTCATCACGCCCGACGCCTGCAAGATCGGGATCATGCCCGGCCACATCCACATGCGCGGCAGCTGCGGCGTCGTCTCGCGCTCGGGCACGCTGACCTATGAGGCGGTCAAGCAGACCACCGACCTGGGGCTCGGCCAATCCTCGGCGGTCGGCATCGGCGGTGACCCGATCAAGGGGACCGAGCATATTGATGTGCTGGAAATGTTCCTTGCGGATCCTGAGACGACCTCGATCATCATGATCGGCGAAATCGGCGGCACTGCCGAAGAGGAAGCCGCACAGTTCCTCGCCGACGAGCGCAAGGCGGGCCGCTGGAAGCCTACGGCAGGCTTCATCGCAGGCCGCACCGCCCCTCCCGGCCGCCGCATGGGCCACGCAGGCGCCATCGTCGCCGGTGGCAAGGGCGACGCGGAAAGCAAGATCGAGGCGATGCGCGAAGCGGGCATCGTCGTCGCCGACAGCCCCGCCACCCTGGGCGAGGCCGTGCAGGAAGCGATCAGCAAGGGGTAACGCCGTAAGGTGGGGGTGTCCCCCACCCTCCCCGGCAGCGGGGGGGGCCACCCCCACCTTACAAACACAATAGTGATCTCGAGCGAGGCCTCACCATGACCGACCATCCTGCCAACGACCAGTTCCACGCCTCCTCCTTCATGCAAGGCCACAACGCCGAGTATCTGGAGCAGATGTACGCCCGCTATGCCTCTGACCCGTCAGCGGTCGATGACAGCTGGCAGGCGTTTTTCAAGGCGCTCGGCGATGATGATATCTCGATCAAGGCAGAAGCCTCCGGCCCCTCCTGGGCCCGCACCGACTGGCCTCCGATGCCCGGCGACGACCTGACCGCGGCCCTCACCGGCGAATGGCCGGTCGAGGCGAAGGCCGCCGGCGGCAAGATCGCGGCAAAAGCGCAGGAAAAGGGCGTCGCGATCACCGACGACCAGATAAAACGCGCCGTGCTCGACAGCATCCGCGCACTGATGATCATCCGCGCCTACCGCATCCGGGGCCATCTGGCGGCCGACCTTGATCCGCTGGGCATGCGTGAAATGCAGACCCACGCCGAGCTTGATCCGAAGTCCTATGGTTTTGCAGAGTCGGACATGGACCGCCCGATCTTCATCGACAACGTGCTGGGCCTGCAAATCGCCACCATGCGCGAAATCATCGAGATCGTGAAACGCACCTACTGCGGCACCTTTGCGCTGCAATACATGCACATCTCGAACCCCGAAGAAGCCGCCTGGCTCAAGGAGCGGATCGAGGGCTTTGGCAAGGAAATCGCCTTTACCCGCGAAGGCCGCAAGGCGATCCTCAACAAGCTTGTCGAGGCGGAAGGCTTCGAGAAATTCCTGCACGTCAAATACATGGGCACCAAGCGTTTCGGCCTGGATGGTGGCGAGAGCCTGATCCCGGCGATGGAGCAGATCATCAAGCGCGGCGGCAACCTCGGCGTGCGCGAAATCGTGATCGGGATGCCCCACCGGGGCCGTCTTTCGGTGCTGGCCAACGTGATGCAGAAACCCTACCGCGCGATCTTCAACGAATTTCAGGGCGGCAGCTTCAAACCCGAAGACGTGGACGGCTCGGGCGATGTGAAATACCATCTGGGCGCGTCATCAGACCGCGAATTCGACGGCAATACCGTTCACCTGTCGCTGACCGCCAACCCTTCGCACCTCGAAGCGGTCAACCCGGTCGTCATCGGCAAGGTTCGCGCCAAGCAGGACCAGTTGAACGACACGGACCGCACCGCCGTCATGCCGATCCTTCTGCACGGTGACGCGGCCTTTGCGGGTCAGGGTGTCGTGGCGGAATGTTTCGCCCTGTCGGGCCTGCGCGGGCACAAGACCGGCGGGACCATGCACATCGTCGTCAACAACCAGATCGGCTTTACGACGAGCCGGCCCAGCGATGCGCGTTCCACCGACTACTGCTCCGACGTCGCCAAGATGATCGAGGCGCCGATCTTCCACGTGAACGGCGACGACCCGGAGTCCGCCC
>JBFFQZ010000036.1:0-14974 GCA_041573235.1 Sulfitobacter sp.
AAGCGCCCCGACCTTGGTATCATTATTGTCCAGGTCCGCTCATTTCACCCAGTTTCGAGATGCCCATCGCCGAAGGTCCGACAAGAATGACCAGCAGGGGCGGCACCGTGAGCATCATAGTGGCAAGTGTCATCTTGGTTGGCAACTTGTTTGCGGCCTCTTCGGCGCGCATCACGCGTTTGTCGCGCATCTCGGAGGCGTAGACGCGCAGGGCGTCGGCGATCGAGGTGCCGAAGGCTGCCGATTGCACCAGCACGGTTACGAAGGATGACACATCCTGAACCCCGCAGCGCGTTCCCATGTCGTTGAGCACGGTGACCTTGTCCTTGCCTGCCTTCATCTCGTAGGCGACGACCTCGAATTCGTCGGCCAGGGCTGCATAGGAGGCTTTCAGCTCTTTCGCGACGCGGACGATGCACTGATCCAGCGACTGTCCTGCTTCCACGCAGACCAGCATCATGTCGAGCGCATCGGGAAAACCCCGTTCGATTTGTTCCTTGCGCGCGGCGACGCGGCGGGTGATCCAGTATTTCGGCATCCAGTAACCGACGCCGCCGGGTCCAAGGGTGTACATGATGGTGTTCTGGGTGGTCAGCTCGCCCTCGACGATAAAGTTCGTATAGACGACACCGGCCAGCAGCCCCAACAAACCCAGCGACATCTGCGCGAAATAGAACATGCGCACCGCATCGCGCGACTGATACCCCGCCTGGCGCAATTCAAGTTGCTTCTGGCTCAGCTCGGCGACGTCCTTGGGTTCCAGGAAGGTCGCGAATTTTTCAAGCTGGGCGTTGCCGTCCTTCTGGCGCAGCATGGCGGGAGTGTCGGCCCGGCCCTTGCTCGGGGATTTTTCACTCCGCTTGAGCTTGTTCAGCGGATCCTCAGGCTGATTGATTATCATCAATAGGGTGAATGTCACCAACACGGCGCCCATCACGCCCAGCAGGATGATCAAGCCAAACGGGCCAAGCATGTCCGTGATGGGTTTTGTGATGCTGTCGAACATGAAAATATCCTTACACTTTGATGTCTGTGAGGATGCGCATCACAATGAGGTTCAGCGCGAGAAAGATGCCGACAAAGAAGCAGGCGGGGATGAAATAGGGCGTGTCCTTGACCTCGTCATAATAGTGCGGGTCGCCGACGTTGATCACGATGAGCGCCATGACCGGAAACCCGGACAGGAACTTGCCCGACCATTTCGCCTCGGCGGTGATCGCCTTGACCCGGCGGAACAGACGAAAGCGCGCGCGGATCACCTTGGCCAGCCCTGCGAGGATCTCGGCAAGGTTGCCGCCCGATTGGGCCTGGATGGTGACCGCGACCGCGAGAAAGCGCAGATCCTGCATGTCGAGCCGTTCCGCCATGTCCTTGAGGGCTTCGCCCACGTCACGGCCATAGGCGGCCTCGTCTGCGATGACGCCGAATTCGGAGGCAAGCGGATCCTGGATTTCCTTTGAAACGATGGAGATCGTGCTGGAGAAAGGGTGGCCCACCCGCAAGCTACGCACCATCAGTTCGACGGCATCGGGCAGTTGTTCCTCGATCATCGACATCCGCTTGTTCGCCTTGGAAGAGACCCAGAAAAAAACGGCACCTACGCCCATGGCGATGGACATGACCAGCCGCACGGGCGGCTCGGCCGCGGTGCCGACGGTCAGGCCCATGAAGGCAATCGCGGAAATGCCGGCCATCACCCCGATCAGCTGCTTCGGTGTGAACGCAATCGCGGCCTTTTGCGCCCTTTCCGACAGCAGCGAATAAAGCGGGATCGTCCTGGCATTCATGTGCTGGCGCATTTCCTTGCGCAGCTTTTCCAGCACCTCTTCGCGGCGCTGGCCCTTTTCAAGCATCTCAAGGCGGCGGTTGACGCGGCTGTTGAGGGAAATGGACTTGCCGAAGGCGACCAGGTACAGGCCTTCGACCAGCACCAGAACACCGACAAAAATCAGCCCGTAGATAATTGGCTCTGCACTCATTGCGTTTGTCCTTACTGGGCGGCGATGTTGGGTTCGTAGATGGACGCAGGCAGGTCATAGCCCCACATCCGGAAGCGTTCGGCGTAGTGGCTGCGCACGCCGGTGGCCGTGAAATGGCCGATGATCTTGTTCTCGGGTGTCAGGCCCACGCGCTGATAGCGGAAGATTTCCTGCATCGAGATCACGTCGCCTTCCATGCCTGTGATCTCGGTGATCGAGGTCATCCGGCGCGAGCCGTCCTGAAGGCGCGAGGCCTGAACGATGAGGTTCACAGCTGATGAAATCTGGCTGCGGACCGCCTTGAGCGGCATCTCGATCCCGGCCATGGCGATCATGTTTTCCAGACGGCTGATGCCGTCACGGGCAGAGTTGGCGTGGATCGTGGTCATGGAACCGTCGTGGCCGGTGTTCATGGCCTGCAACATGTCGATGACCTCTTCGCCGCGCGTCTCGCCCACGATGATACGGTCCGGGCGCATCCGCAGGGCGTTTTTCAGACAGTCGCGGGGCGACACCTCGCCCTTGCCCTCGACGTTCGGCGGGCGGCTCTCCATCCGGCCGACGTGGGTCTGTTGCAGCTGGAGTTCGGCCGTGTCCTCGATTGTCAGGATACGTTCGGCGTTGTCGATGAAGGACGAAAGGGCGTTGAGCGTGGTCGTCTTGCCCGACCCCGTCCCGCCCGAGACGATCACGTTGAGCCGGGTGGCGACCGCAGCCTGAAGATAGGCGGCCATTTCTTCGGTGAAGGCGCCGAATTGCACCAGGTCGTCGATGCCCAGCTTGTCCTTCTTGAACTTCCGGATCGAGACAAGGCTGCCGTCCACGGCCACGGGAGGCACCATCGCGTTAAAGCGCGAGCCGTCCTTGAGGCGGGCATCGACGTAAGGGTTGCTTTCGTCCACGCGGCGGCCCACGGCGCTCACGATCTTGTCGATGATGCGCAGCAGGTGGCGTTCGTCCTTGAAGGTGACGTCCGTCAGTTCGAGCTTGCCCGCGCGTTCGACAAAGATCTGCTGCGGGCCGTTGACCAGAATGTCGTTGACGGTCTCGTCCTTCAGCAATGTCTCAAGAGGGCCCAGGCCGGTCACCTCGTCATAGAGCTCGGAATTGAGCGTCATGCGGTCTTCACGGCTCAGCACGATGGATTTTTCGTTCAGCACTTCGGCGGCGATGGCATTGATTTCCGCGCGTAGATCCTGCTCGGTGGCGTGTTCAAGCGCGGCAAGGTTGAGGCTGTCGAGAAGCGAGCGGTGCAACTCCAGCTTGATGTCGCTCATCCGCTGCTTGCGCTTCGTGTCCTTGTCCACCGGCAAAGCGGCTGCGGGCTGGGCTGCCTTTCGCATGCTGACGGCCCTGACTGGTGATGCCTCCCTGGCCGTCTGGACCGGCGTCACCTCGGCTTTTGCAACAGGTTTGGCAGCGTCGGTTTTTTTGTATTTCGAGAACATCGCGCTTTTCTTTCTTTGCAGGATCAGGCCGCGGCGGCTTCATCCTCTTTCAACGTGTGAATGGAGGCGGCCAGCTTGGCAATTTCGCGCCGCAGCGGACTTTTGGCCGCGGAGGAGGCCAGCGGCAGACCGTGATCATTGGCTTGCGTGATCGCCTTGCCCCCATCGGGCAGCTGAATGTCGATCGAGATGGCAAGGCTTTCAGCCATGCGCTTGACACGGCTCTTGCCGCTGAGGTCGGTGAACTTTGGCGCGCGGTTCATGACGTAGCGCAGTTTTTCCACCGGCAGTTCTTCGGATTGCAGGGCGCGTTTGAAGCGCAGCGTGTTCTGGGCCGATCGCATGTCGAGCTCCAGAGTCGCGAAATAGATATGCGCCGAGCTGAGCACCGTTTCGGACCATTGAACGAGGGTCGAGGGCATATCGATGACGACATAGTCGAATTGGTTGCGCGCGAAGTCGAGCAGGCGACCGATGTCCTCGGCGGTGATCAGATCGAGCGGCAGCATCTCGGCGGGCGCGGTCAACACGTGCATCTTGTCTTCGTAGGTCAGCAGGGCCTGGCCAAAGATCTCTTCGTCCATGTTTTCCGTGTCGGCCAGCATCTCGTAAACGACCTCGCGGCGGGGGAGATCGAGAAAGGTCGAGACCGAGCCATATTGCAGATCCAAATCGAGCAGACAGACTTTGGGCGCGTCGTTCTTGCCCGCGTTGGCCAGCTCCCACGCAAGGTTGACGGCCAGCGTGGTGGCCCCGGTGCCGCCTGCAAGTCCGTGAACGACGATCACCGCGCCGTCTTTCTGTGCGCCGGCGTGAATGGAGTTGTTGCCGTGCGCGGCTTCGGGGGCAGGGTCCGGCGTGCTGATCCGGTCGATCGCCTGGGCGAGCTCCCCCTCGGGGAGCGGGTAGGGGACAAATTCGTCCGCACCCTTGCGCAGCAGCGAATGCAGTGCGGACGGGGTGACGTTCTCGGCGATGAGGATGACCTTGATGCCGCGGTTCTTGGCCTGGCCGATGACCTCTTCCATCACGGCGATGTTTTCTTCATCCTCTTCGTCCATGGCAAGCGCTATGAACTTTATGCCGTCGGCTTCGGGCTGACCGAAGAAGGCCAGCGCCTCTGCGAACCCCAGATCGCCCCAGCTTTCACCAAGCGCTGACTCCATGTCCTCGATCAGGAGATCAAAGTTCTGTACGTCACGGCTTACGGTGCACGCCTGGATGGCGGCCTGTTCAGGGTTCGGCATTATGCTGCTCATGGCCATCGTTCCTTCTATCAAAAGGCCTCGTCGGTTCGGGACCTGGCCCGCCGAGAAGTACCCCCTCCCGGCGTTCTGTCCGCACGGAGTTCTCTTGTTGAGGAATGAATGACAGGTATTTGGGGCGAGATTGGGGCCGAAATACTTCTATTGTTGGGTATCGTGAAACGATAGTGAGCATTTGGGGGGATTGATCAGCGGCGACTCCGGGCCGCACGAAGGGTGAAATCCGCCGCCGGAGGGCGGATTTCACGGGATCGGCTTCAGGCGCGCACTACAGGTGCGAAACCGCTTATTCGCCTGAAATGGTACCGACTGCGTCCGTCGTCAGGGTGCTGAGCACGACGGCACTGTTGACGTAGTCGCGATAGATGATCTGCGCATATTTTCCGTCCAGAACGGTTGGATGACGCTTTACGAAGCCGCTGACCTCGGTGACGGTGCGGCGGTTGCGCCGCTCGCGGTTCTGGGTCACGACAAGCGGCTGTGTTTCGCCAAAGGAAACGACCGCTTCGAGCCTGCTTCTGCTGATGCCCTGAGTCGACAGGTATGAGACGACCGCCTGGGCCCGGCGCAGGCCGAGTGCCTTGTTGTAGCTGTTCGAGCCGACCTTGTCGGTGTGACCATAAACCCGAAATCGTATTTCGGGGAACTGGCGGATCCAATCGGCCTGTTCTCGAAGGGTCGCCTGGGCGCCCGCGTCCAGCTGCGCGGAGTTGAACGCGAAGTTGACGGTGCTGTTGGTCTCGGAGGCGAACCGCTTCGCCAGATCGAATGTGTATTGCCGCTCTCCGGTCATGGCCAGCTTGTTGTTGAGCGTCGCATTCCCGAATTCGCCATCGTCCACCAGCGCACCCGCTTCGGAGTAGAACTGTGTGTAGACCGTATCATTGCTGCTGCCGCAGGCGCCAAGCGCCAATGCTGCCGTGAATATGCCGAGCTTCTTGGCGATCGAGCTTTGCATTGTCTTAATCCAGTACATAGCCATAGGAACCGGTGAAATCCTGCTTCGCAACCTCACCTGCGGCACCCTTTTTCGGGGTGCGCACCCCGGCGGACGTGCGGCCAAAGAGGAACAGGTCTTTTTCCGTTGGGGGTTTGATACGCTCGGTGGGCAGCGCCAACGCGTCGCTTTGCGTCGGTGTGACCAGGTGCGAGCTGATGATGATCACCAGTTCGGTCTGGCTGCGCTGATAGTTCGCCGAGCGGAACAGGGCGCCCAGAACCGGAACATCGCCGATCCAGGGGAGCTGCGACGAACTGTCCGAAAAATCATCCTGCAAGAGCCCTGCGATGGCAAAGCTTTCGCCGTCGCGCATTTCCACGGTTGTCGAGGTTTCACGGCGCGAGAAGGCGTTGATCGAGAAGCCGCCGTCGAGCGTGATGCCGTTGGACGGGTCGATCGCGGACACGGCGGCCTTCAGCTCGAGATTGATCAGATCCTTGTCGACGACCCGCGGGATAAAGGACAGCTCGACACCAAAGGGTTTGAACTCGACGGATGTGCGGCCATCGGATTGCGCCACCGGAATGGGGTATTCGCCGCCTGCGAGAAACTTCGCCTCTTGCCCGGACAGGGCGACAAGGTTCGGTTCGGCCAGGAAACGTACGACGCCCTTCTGCTCAAGCGCTTCAAGCAGGATGCCGACCTGTGTCGAGCCTGCGTTGAACCCGAAAAGTACAGCGCCGGTGTTCGTGTTGGTCGCGGGCAGGGTGCCCCCCAGGCCGTTCCCGCCGGCGCCTTCCGTGACCAGGGATCCGGTTCCTGCGCGAACGCCCAGGTCACTGCCCAGACCGCCGCCGAGAACCACAGAGGAACTCAGCGATTTCGACACGGATCGCTGCATTTCAGCAAAGCGCACCTTTAGCATAACCTGCTGTATGCCGCCGACACTCATGAGGTTGGACACCCGGTCGGGGGCATAGCGCTGGGCGAGATCAATGGCCCGTTGCAGTTTTTGCGCCGAGGACACGACACCGGACAGCACGATGCCGTCATTGGCCGAGCGAACCTCGATCTGTTCGTCGGGCAGGATCTGCTGAAGGCGTTTCTTGAATTCTGCAAGGTCAGGGGTCACCTGCACCTCTACGTTGGTGATCAGACGCCCTGCCGCGTCAAACAGCGTCAGCGTCGTTGTGCCAGGCGATTTGCCCAGCACATAGATTGTGCGGTCCGAAAGCGAGGAAAGGTCCGCAATGGCGGGGTTGGCGATGCTCAACTCGGCGAATGGTGTTTCGCTTTCGACGACAACGGCACGGTTGAGGGGCACATGCAGTTTCGTGCTGGTGCCGCTTTTGACCACGCGTATCGTATCCGCCTGCGCCGCGCGTGGGGCAGTCAGAATAAACGCGGATGCACTCAGCGTCAGCCCCAACAGGGCCGCCTTCAGGAATCTATCGAATTTCATGTGACCTGCCTTTTTGATCACGCCTCAATATAGGGTCTTTTCGCCCGTCGTTCGGACCACACTGCGGCAGTTTCGTTTTTTTTGCAAGAATCAATGCGTTCGGGGCTGTTCACCCTGTGGGTAAATGGCAACAGCCAGCGCGTACGAAAACGCCGCCCCGGGCGGGGGCGGCGCTGATTTCTTTGACTTATCTGATCGCAAGTGCATGTCAGTTGGTGCAGGGGATCGGCAGGTTGACCACCTCTGCGCCGCGCCGTGTGCGGATCGTGCAAACCTTTTCGACCGCTGCGGCAGGGGCTTCGACTTCTGCGACGAGACCCAGAAGGTCGCTCTGATCCACCTCGATGCCCTCGGCAACTACGTCATCCCCGGCGCCGACCAGCGACAGTGCCAGACGGCCCGTCGACTGCGCTTGTGCCAGAGACGCCACCTGATTGGGGCTGACCGCGACGGTCACGGTGCGTGCAATTTGCGCGCCCTCCAGATTGCCAGAGCGTTGGTCGACGGCGATCAGCTGCACGCCGGCCTCGATCAGTTTTGTGACGTCCTGGCGTTCCTGCCCACCGCCTACACGACCGGTCCAGTAAATATCGACCTTGTCGCCGGGGCGCAGAAAGCCGGACACGCCCGACGACACATCCACCTTGATGGCGAATGCGCGCATTCCGCGCTCCAGCCGCGAGGTGATGCCCGCATCTTCGCCCGGCAAGGTGACCTTGACCGCCAGCAGAGCTTCATCTTTTTCCATCTGGCGCAGGACCACGCGGAGTTCGTCGGTGTTCTCAGGGAAAATCGACATCTCATCGGCAAAGGCCCCTTCGGGGATGGCCGTGACCGGGAAACTCACCGGCCTCACGTCGTTCTTTTGAAGCTTTTCGCCATATTTCAATGCACGGTTCACCACGTAGATCGTTTGTGTCGGTACAATCTGCGATTTCGCGGCTTCCGCGCGTGCAATCGCCATTTTGTACTGGCCGATCTGATCCTTCGCGAGATACACCGCGCCACCGGCCAATGCGATGCCAACCAATAGCACGAGTCCAAATATCATACGCATTTTTGTGTTCCCCTTTACCTCGGGATCCAGGAAACCCTGGATCGATTGTTTCCTCTGCTCATACTGTCAGGGGATTATGGTCATATTGCGTCGGAGCAGCGAAAATCCGATGTCCCGGCGGCATCAGGGTGAGGTCGATGCCACGTCCTCTACGCTTGTGTTTGTGAGGAAGGCGCCAACCCTTTCGCCGACGCTGGTGCTGCCACCTTGAATCGATCCAAACGCAGCCATTGCCAGG
This sequence comes from Sulfitobacter sp., assembly GCA_041573235.1. GTDB lineage: Bacteria > Pseudomonadota > Alphaproteobacteria > Rhodobacterales > Rhodobacteraceae > Sulfitobacter. Next base: position 8,390 of record JBFFQZ010000036.1, read on the forward strand.
CCACAAACCGCCGCAGTCAAGACGACCCAGTCGACGGTCACCGCGCCGCTTTCATCTTTTTTGAACGACTTCATCCAATAAATCATGGCGGTTCTTTCGAAAATTAGTGCCTCTGAGGCCCGGATTAAAAAAGGGGCCGCATTCGATACAGAACGCAGCCCCCCAGGATTATGCGTTTGCCAGACCTTACGGAGTAGTAGTAGTCGAAGTCGTCGGCGCGCCAACGGTACCGACCGTCTGGGTACCCAGGAAGTCTGCGGTGTTCGATGTCATGTTCGTCGCACCGGTCTGGATGGAGCCGTAGGCAGCGATCGCCAGGCCGACAACCGCAGCTGTCAGAACAACCCAGTCAACCGTCACGGCACCGTCTTCGTCATTGCGGAAGTTTTTGATAAATTTCATCATGGTAGTGTCCCTCCAAAGGATCAGTTTGTTTGCAGTTCCAACCCTGCCTGGCTTTCCGGCCCGCTCTCATTCGGACCCGCTTGACTTGGTGTGATGCTATATAGCCGAATGATTGGGGCATGAATTTGACGCCAATTATGACTTTTGAAGTCGTAACCAAAGATTTCTGCAGTTTTTTGTTAAGTAATTGATTTCGTGGTATTTTAATATTTGAGATATGTGTTGACAGTTAGCAAATGCGTCCAAAACAACGCAATTACGGCGAATTCGCCACGTTTGAGCACTCCAAATGGTGGATTGGACGGAGTTTTTCCGCGATATTGTTTAAAAAAGAATACGATAAATTAAGAGCAGGCATCATGAAACGCAGATATCTCTCCCTGATGGTAGGGGCGGTCGTGGCTCTTGGAGTTTCTTTTGGGGGGCTGCATGCGGATACGCCACCGCCCTTCAAGGATTTCAAGCCAAAGTTCGTCAAGCCGCCGGGCGCAGCGACCAGCAACAAGAGCGGCGTTCGGATCAATCGGCCCGCGGTCGCGGCGCCGGTGTCTGTCGCGCCTGTGCCCTCGGGCAGCATCGTGCCGCCCAACACGGGGCAGTATGAATGGTTTTGGGCCAAGGTATCTCCGGAGGCGGCGAAATCCGGGCCGGGGCGGTTGGAATTGGCAATCACCACGCTATCGGGCGCCACGTCGCGCGTGCCCGCGCCCCGGTTGCAGCTGATGCAGGACATCGCACACATCCACGGGATCGACATCCTGCGCGAGACGATCGGGACACAGGTGTCACCTGCACTCGCGTTGGCGGTAATCCTGGTCGAATCGGCGGGGCGGGCGGATGCGGTCAGCAGTGCAGGCGCGCAGGGGCTGATGCAGCTGATGCCTGAAACGGCAAGTCGCTTTGGTGTAACCGACAGCCTGAAGCCCGAACAGAACATCGCGGGCGGGGTCAAATACCTGGATTGGCTGATGGGCGAGTTTCAGAGCGACCCGATCCTTGTCCTCGCGGGATACAACGCGGGTGAGGGGGCCGTGCGTAAACATGCGGGCGTGCCGCCGTTTGCCGAAACACGGGATTACGTGCCCAAGGTGCTCGCGGCGTTCCAGGTCGCGCGTGGCTTATGCAAAACGCCGCCCGAGCTGATCTCGGACGGCTGTGTGTTCGCGTCGATGCAATAGGGCGTCGGCAGGATGCGTCCGGCCCCGATTGCCCGATGGTTTCGGATCAGACCAGCGTCGCCTCTGTTGCCGCGCGCAACTCTTCGAGCGTGACGCCTTCGGCGCATTCAACGACCTTCAGCCCACCTTCGACCACGTCAAGCACACCCATGTTGGTGATGATGCGATCGACGACACCCTTGCCCGTCAGGGGCAGGGTGCATTCCTTCAGCACTTTGCTTTCGCCATGCTTGTTCGCGTGATCCATGACCACGATGACACGGCCCACGCCCGCCACGAGGTCCATCGCGCCGCCCATGCCCTTGACCAGCTTGCCCGGAATCATCCAGTTCGCCAGATCACCGTTCTCGGCCACTTCCATCGCGCCCAGGATCGCCGCCGCGACCTTGCCGCCGCGGATCATGCCGAATGACATGGCCGAATCGAAATAGGAGGTGCGGCTCAGCTCGGTGATGGTCTGCTTGCCCGCATTGACCACATCGGCGTCCTCTTCCCCTTCGAAGGGGAAGGGGCCCATGCCCAGCATACCGTTTTCCGATTGCAGCGTGATGTCCTTGTCTCCGACATAGTTGGCCACCAGCGTCGGAATACCGATGCCCAGGTTCACATACATGCCGTCTTCAAGCTCTTGCGCGGCGCGTGCCGCCATTTGATTTCGATCCCACATGGCTCAGGCCTCCTCGCGCTTACGGGTGGTGCGTTGTTCGATGCGTTTCTCATGCTCGCCCTGCACGATACGGTGGACATAGATGCCCGGCAGGTGGATATGGTCCGGGTCCAGGCTGCCGCGGGGCACGATTTCCTCGACCTCGGCGATGCAGATCTTGCCGCACATCGCGGCAGGCGGGTTGAAGTTGCGCGCGGTCTTGCGGAACACGAGGTTGCCGGTGTCATCGGCCTTCCAGGCTTTGACAATCGACAGATCTGCGAAAATCCCTTCTTCGAGGATGTAATCCTGACCGTTGAAGTTCTTCACTTCCTTGCCCTCGGCGATCACCGTGCCGACGCCGGTCTTGGTGTAGAAACCCGGGATCCCGCAACCGGCTGCGCGCATCCGCTCGGCCAGGGTGCCCTGCGGATTGAACTCGAGCTCAAGCTCGCCCGACAGGTACTGGCGCATGAATTCCGCGTTCTCGCCCACGTAGGAGGCGATCATTTTCTTGACCTGCCTTGTCTGCAACAGGATGCCGATACCAAAGTCGTCGACACCCGCATTGTTCGAGGCAAAGGTCAGGTCCTTCGTGCCCGCATCGCGGATTGCCGACAGCAACAGCTCTGGAATGCCGCAAAGGCCGAAACCGCCCGCGGCGATCAGCATGCCATCCTCGAGAACCCCTTCGAGGGCCTCGGCGGCACTTGCGTATATCTTGTTCATCAGAAGGTGCTCCCTTGGTCTGTGCAACTTTGGGGGCGTTGTGACGTCAGGTCATTGCGGAGTCAATCTAATGCTGTCGGATACCGACAGCATGACCGCCTTCCGCGGACCTACAGGACCCGGACCTGCGTGCCGATCGGGGCAATCTGGAAAAGTTGTTCAACCATGTGATTGTACAGACCGATGCATCCATCCGACGACTGCCGCCCGATCTTGCGCGTGTCATGGGTGCCATGGATCAGATAGGCGGGCCAGCTGAGATACATGGCGTGGGTGCCCAGCGGGTTGCCGGGGCCGGGGGGCATGTATTTCAGGGTCGGATCACGCTCCATCATCGAAGGTGTCGGCGTCCAGTCCGGTCCGACGCGTTTACGCACGATGCTGGTATAGCCCCGTTTCGTCAACTCGTCGGTGCGGGGCACGGAAGTCGGATAAACCTTGTAGGTCTCTCCGTCGCCGCTCCAGAAATGAAGCGCGCGTGAGCTGATGTCGGCCACGATGCAAGCCGCGCCAAGGCTGTCGAAATGGTCCTGCCAACGCTGCGGCACAAAGCTCATGGTGTTGCGCCGGTGCACGGCGGGGGCCGGGGCATCCTGTGCAAACAGGGCCGAGGGCGTGCCAAGGGCGGCGCCCGTCAGGCCGATCATGTGGCGGCGGGAGAATTTGGATCGGGTCATCTGCTGCTCTCGTTTCTTGGGTCGCGAAGGCATCTCGCTGGATGCTTCCGGCCGTCCTAACGCAAAAGCCCGGCAGGGTCCCGTGACATTGCCGTGATCGCCCCGTTTTGCGACCCGCCGGTTCAGTCGGCCTTCTTGGCTGCCGCTTTCTTGGGCGCGGCCTTCTTTTTCGCCGCGGGTTTCTTCTTGGGCGCAGCTTTCTTCTTGGCCGCGGGTTTCTTCTTGCCTGCCGCGGCCGCCCGTTCATCCAGAAGCTGGACGGCCTGGTCCAATGTGATCTCTTCGGGTTCGACCGTGTCGGGGATGGTGGCGTTCAGCTTTTCCCACTTCACGTAGGGGCCGTATTTACCCTTCATCACATTGACCGGACCGCCTGCCTCGGGATGCTCGCCCAATTCGCGCAGCGGCTTGGCCGCCTGGCCACGTCCGCCCCGCGAGGCGATTTTTTCGGCCAGCAATTGCACCGCGCGGTTCATGCCGACGGTGAACACCTCGTCGATGCTCTCGAGATTGGCGTTGGTGCCACCGCGGCTCGAAGTCGATTCCGCGTGCTTGAGGTACGGACCATAGCGCCCGATATTGGCCCAGACCATCACGCCATCTTCGGGGTGCGGGCCGATTTCGCGGGGCAAAGACAACAGGCGCACGGCCTGCTCCAGCTCCAGCTCTTCGGGGGACCATTCCTTCGGAACGGATTGGCGCGGGGGTTTCTTGTTTTCCTCGGTCACCGGGCCGCGTTGCACGTAGGGGCCGAAGCGGCCTTTGAAAACGCGGATCTCGTCGCCATTGTCCACGCCCAAAAGCTTGCCCTCGGGCGGAATGGCAGAGGCTTCAGCTTCGGGATCGGGGGGGCCGAAGGGGCGGGTGTAGCGGCATTCAGGGTAGTTCGAGCAGCCGATGAACGCGCCGCCGGAACGCGCCGTGCGCATCGAAAGCCGCCCGGCACCACAGTTGGGGCACAGGCGCGGATCGCTGCCGTCCTCGGTCGCCGGGAACAGATGAGGCTCCAGCACCTCGTTGATCTTTTCCAGCACCTCGGTGATTCTCAGATCCGACGTCTCTGCGATCGCAGCGGAGAAATCGCGCCAGAAGCGCTCGAGGACGGTCTTGTATTCAGCATCGCCCGCCGACACCTTGTCGAGCTGATCTTCCAGGTCGGCGGTGAAATCATATCCGATGTAGCGGCGGAAATAGTTCTCGAGGAAGGCAGTGACCAGACGGCCCTTGTCTTCGGGAATAAGCCGCTGGCCCTCGCGGCGCACATAACCGCGGTCCTGGATCGTGGTGACGATGCTGGCATAGGTCGAGGGGCGGCCGATGCCCAGTTCTTCCATGCGCTTGACCAGTGTGGCCTCGGTATAGCGGGGCGGCGGCTGGGTGAAATGTTGCGCGCCCATTACGGCGGCGCTGTCGGCCAAAAGCGCGCCGCTCTTGCGCTGCAGGCCTGAACTCTCAGCCTCTTGCGCGCCGCTTGCTTTCGCGAAATCATCCGCAAATCGCGCGGCGGGCGCTTTCCTGAGCTTGTCGCCCTGCGTGATCTGCGGCAGCCGCTTGTCGTCTTCGTCCACTACATCGTCGCGGCCTTCTTCGTAGACCTTGAGGAAGCCGTCGAACAGAACGACCTGACCTGTCGCACGCAGGATCACCTGACTGTCGGGGGAAGAGATCTCGACCGTGGTCCGCTCCATCCGCGCACTTTCCATCTGGCAGGCCAGCGTGCGTTTCCAGATCAGATCATACAGCTTGCGCTGGTCGCCATCCATCAACCTGAGCGCTTCGGCATCTTTCGTCATCTCGGTGGGGCGGATGCATTCATGCGCCTCCTGGGCGTTCTTCGCCTTGTTCTTGTAGACGCGGGGTTTGTCGGGGACGTATTTGTCGCCATAGCGGTCCGCGATTGTATCGCGGGCCATCTGTACCGCTTCGGGTGCCATGTCGATGCCATCGGTCCGCATGTAGGTGATGTGGCCCGCCTCGTAGAGGCGCTGCGCGGTCGACATTGTTTGGCGTGCGCCCATGTCGAACTTGCGGCTTGCCTCCTGCTGGAGCGTCGAGGTCATGAACGGGGCAGAGGGGTTGCGCGATGCGGGCTTTGCCTCGACAGATCTGACGCTCAGATCACGGCTCGAAATCGCCTGGACCGCCATTTCCGCCTTGGTTGCGTCGGACAGGTCGAACTTGTCGAGCTTCTTGCCGGTTAATTCCGTCAGCCGGGCTTCGAACTCCTGACCCGAGGGCGTCTGCAACAGTGCTTTGACTGTCCAGTATTCGCGGGGGCGGAATGCCTCGATCTCCATCTCGCGTTCCACGATCAGACGCAGGGTCACGGATTGCACCCGTCCCGCAGACTTGGCGCCTGGCAGCTTGCGCCAGAGTACGGGCGACAGGTTGAAGCCCACGAGATAGTCTAACGCGCGGCGGGCGAGGTATGCCTCGACCAAAGGCATATCGACCTGGCGAGGGTTTTTCATCGCCTCGGTCACGGCCGATTTGGTGATCGCGTTGAAAACCACGCGTGAGACGGGCGTGTCCTTGCGGATCGACTTCCGCTTGGTCAGCGCTTCCTGCAAGTGCCAGCTGATCGCCTCGCCTTCGCGGTCGGGGTCAGTCGCGAGAATGAGTTCATTGTCGTCTTTCAGCGCATCAGCGATGGCCTTGACGTGCTTCTTGCTGTCGCTGCCCACTTCCCACAACATCTCGAAATCGTTCTCGGTGTCGACCGAGCCGTCTTTCGGAGGCAGGTCGCGGACATGACCGTAGGACGCAAGAACGGTGAAATTGTCGCCCAGATACTTATTGATCGTCTTGGCCTTGGCGGGAGATTCGACAACGACTACTGGCATTAAATAAAGTCCTTGGAATATGCGTCTTGCGGCGTCTACGGCCTTTGACATGTGGGATGCAAGAGGACTTTGTCAATGTGACGGGGCTGTTCCGGTCGGTTTTGTAC
>JBFFQZ010000037.1:0-14670 GCA_041573235.1 Sulfitobacter sp.
AAAGAGGATCGACCGGATCCATTGCAGCAGATTCATGAAAGCTCCTCCAACGTGCGACGTGCGGCAATACGGGTGGCGGCAAACGCCACTGCGGCAGCCAGTGGCGGGATGAAAACCGGAACGATCCAGTGCAGCCCCTCGAAACCCAGACCTGTCAGGAAGCTTGCAGTTTCAGCCGCATCGCCGCCGCGGGGCATCATGAGAACCGAAATCATGCCCAACGCCGTACCACCGGTCGCACCGAACAGCGCGCGCAGGGTGAAACGACGGATAAAGGCGTGGGCGATATAATCGTCAGTGGCCCCCACCAGTCGCAGGACCTTGATGACCTGCGCATTCGCCGCCAACGCCGCATGCGCCGCAAGAGTGACCATGGCCGCGGTGACAGCACCGATCAGGGCGGTCGATGCCCAGCCAAGCAGGCGCAGGCGCGACGCAGCCTTTACCAATGGTGCGCGCCAGCGGCTGTGGTCGTCAAACACGGCGCCCGGCACCTCGGCGGCGAGGCGCAGCCGCAGGCCTGAGGCATCCATGCCCTGCGATGTCTCGATAACTTCGATCAACTGCGGAACTGGCAATGCATCAAGCTGCAGCTCCGCTCCGAACCACGGCGCCAGCAACGCCGCCTGCTCGGCATCGCTGAGCGCGCGCGCGCTTTCGACACCGCGCGTGGTCTCGAGGATGCGCAGCGCAGCATCGGTCTGGGCCTGCTGTTGATCTGCGGGAGCTGCTATTCGAATGGTGGCAGAGCGGCCCAGCTCTTCACCCCAACGCTCTGCCAGTCGGCCCGCGGCAAGCGACAGCGCCAAGGCGAACACCGCCAGAAACGCCATCGCGCCCGCGGCGAACACCGTCAGCTGCGCGGTAAACCCCGATGGTGGCACCACCCGATCCGCCTGGGCGTCCGACGTCAAGGCACCGCGAATTACATGAAAAAAGCGGCTCACAGATCGGCCCCGGCCAGCTGTATGCGCCGGTTGGCGATGCGCAGAACGCGGGCCTGCACATGCGCTTTCGTGGCGCGGATCAGACCCAGGTCATGGGTCGCGACCAGAACGGTCTTGCCCATCCGGTTCAGCTCGATCAGCAGCCGCAAGAGGCGCTGCGACATGTCCCAATCCACATTGCCTGTGGGTTCATCGGCCAGAACCACGTCCGGCGACATGATCACCGCGCGCGCAAGGGCCGCGCGTTGCCGCTCTCCGCCCGACAACTCCGGCGGCAGCGCAAAGCTACGGTCCGTCAGGCCGACCCAATGCATCAGATCGCTCAGGTCCTCACGCGCAGCCTCCGCCGCGCGTCCCGAAACATGCAGGGGCAGCGCCACGTTCTCAAGCACCGACAGATGATCGAGAAACTGGCAATCCTGATGCACCACGCCGACCCGGCGACGCACCATGGCAACGTCATCACGGTCAAGCCCGCGCACATCCGCGTCAAACAGGCGGACATGCCCTGCCGTGGGCAGCAGCGCACCATAGCACAGCTTCATCAACGTGGTTTTTCCCGCGCCAGAGGGGCCGGTCAGAAAATGGAACGAACCCGGCACAAGTTTGAGAGAGATGTCCGACAACAACTCCCCCCCGCCATAGCTGTAGGCCACATTTTCCAGCTCGATCACGGCATTTTCCCCTTGATCCGCCTGTTGTGCCTGAGCATCGCTTGGGTTTCAATCCATGGCCATGCGGGAACGAGCGTCAGATTGCGCTTTCCGGTTATCGGCTTACACCTTATGGTGATTGTTAACGAGTGGTTAACAAGGCAAAAACGATGTGGCGGAACAAAAAATGCGCCTGATCTGTCCGAATTGCGACGCGCAATACGAAATACCGAATGACGTGATGCCGGCCACCGGTAGAGATGTGCAATGCTCAAACTGTGGGCAGACGTGGTTTCAACACCACCCGGATCATGCACCCGATGACGAAATCACCGAGGAAGCGCCAGACGAAGAGGTTGCGGCCCCACCTCCTCCGCCGCGCCCTTCCCCGCCTGAGCCACAGCGCAAGCAATTGGATCCGGCAGTGGCCGATATCCTCCGTCAAGAGGCCGAAGCCGAGAAGGCCGCACGCCAGTCCCAGCAAGGCGGATTGGAAAGCCAGCCCGATCTGGGGATGGACTTTGGGGATCTGCAGGCCGTAGCGGAAGCCGAACGGCGCGCCCTCGAGGCACGCGACCGCATGGCCCGCATGCGCGGCGAAGAAACGACGCCGACGCCACGCGCCGATGATGCCGCTGAGACGATACCAGTTGCGACACAGGGGTCACGTCGCGACCTGCTGCCTGACATCGAAGAGATCAACTCGACCCTGCGGGCCGGGCGCGGCGCGACACAGATTGAGGCCGACATCGAATCCCCCACCCTCCAACGCAAGAAGCGCGGTTTTCGCACCGGTTTTCTGACCGTGTTCATGCTGTTCATCGTGCTGGTGGCCATATACGTCGCCGCACCCCGCCTGACCCAAAGCGTTCCTGCCCTGGAAGGCCCGCTTGCGAATTACGTGGCGTTGGTCGACCAGCTGCGCGGCTGGCTGGATGGTCAAATCAAATCGCTGCTGCAATCTCTGGATTCAGCGGCCGCCAAAAGCAAGAACTGACGAAACTCAGCCTGCAACGCGGTTTTTCCAAGGCTCCCGGCGTCGGCCTCACCCCGCCCGGCAGCCCGGCCTCCAGATACCGTGCAGCACCGGGTCCGTAGCCAAATACGATGAGCGTTTCCGCATGATCAACACCCCGCGCGATTGACCGTGTAACGCCATCCGCTCTTGGCGCACCCACGTTTCCCGCTCCTTGATATCCGCAGCCGGCAAGACTGCGGATCCGGTGATCCCGACGCAGGCATCTGCGTCGCGGTCTGGACGGATCAGAACCGATCCAGAAGCCGCTTGAGATAGTCGCGCTCGACCTCCGGGCGGGCCGTCTCACCCGAGCGGCGGCGGATTTCATCGAGAAGTTCGCGCGCGCGGCCGTAGGCATCGCCGTTCAGATCCGCGCGCTCGTCGCTGCCCGTGGTGCCGTTGCTGCCTTGGTTGCGCCCAAGCGGGTCACGGTCGTTCGCGCGCCGATCGCTTTCCTGCATCCCCTGACCGTGCTGCTGGTTGCGCTCTTCCTGCGCCAGTGCCTCACCCAGCGACCGCATGCCTTCGCGAAGCGCCTCCATGGCCTGTGACTGGTTGTCGATCGCGTTGGCCAGCGCGCCTTCACGCAAATCCCGTTCGGCCTGATCCATCGCGCGTCCCGCCCTGTCCAATGCGTCGCGCGCGGCCTCGCCCTCCGATGTACCCTGCCCGGGCAGGCGTCCTTCCTGACGGCTCAGCTCATCACGCAGTTGTTGCTGGCGCTCTGCAAGGCTCTGCTCGGCGCTTTGCCCCTCGCCCTCGCGCTGTTCACCACCGCCGCCCTGTTCGCTGCGCTGCTGGTTTTCCTGACCCTCGCCCTGACCCTGCTGGCCTTCATGGCTCTGGCCCCGTCCCTGACCGCCATTCCGGCCCTCGTTGTTCTGGCTTTCGCCCGCCTGGGCACCGGGGTTGAATTGCTCTTGCAGATCCCGGAACGCCTGATCGCTCAGCCCCTGCTGTTCACGCAGGGTTTCCGCAAGGCCTTCCATCGCCCGTTCGCCCGGCGACTGGCCACCCTCGCCCTGCTGGCCCTGGGTGACCTGCATGTTTTCCAGCATTTCCTGCATCTCGCGCAGGGCTTGCTCGGCCTCGGCCATGCGGCCCTGCTCCATCAACTCCTGGATCCGGTCCATCATGCGTTGCAGGTCATCCTGCGTCATCTGCATGCTTTCGCCCTGTTGCTGCTGTCCCTGCTGCTGGCCATCCTGCCGCTTGGCCTGTTCACGCTGGAGCTGCTGCATGTATTCCTCTGTCGCGCGGCGCAGTTCCTGCATCAGCTCGGCGATTTCCTCGTCCGAGGCGCCGTTCTTCATCGCTTCGTTCAGCCGTTCCTGCGCCCGGCGCATCCGGTCGCGCGCGTCGTCCAGATCGCCCTCTTCCAGCTCGATCGCCAGATCCCACAGCTCTTGCGCAAGCTTGTTCTGGTTCTCTTCATCAAGCCCGAAGCGTGCGTGGGTTTCCAGCCGCCCGATCAGCTTGCGCAGGCGCAGCGCCGTGGTCTCCGAGCGGAAGGCATCCTGTGGCAGATGGCTGACAGCGCGCAGGATTTGTGCCGAACGGCGCGCATTGCTGCGGCTCCACAAGAGATCGCGGCGCATTTCGATCACCGCGGCCGCCATCGGGTCAAAGAAACGCCGCCCCGGCAGGGTCAGTGCGAACGGCGCAGTCTGCGCCTGCTGCTCGGCGGCGTCCAGCGCGATCAGGACGACGGTCACCGGCAGGTTGGCCCAGGGGTGCTGCGAAAAATCGTCGATCAGGTTTTCCTCGAACGCCGCTCGATCACCTGCGATCGGCATGGGCAAGGGCACGACGATCTGCGGCCGGGCATCAGGCTCCGCCACCAGCCCATAGCGCCGATCAACGGAGACCAGATCAAGCGTGATGCGCGCCTCGCCCGCTTCCACGCCGTAATCGTCATTGGCCGCGAATGGCAGCCGCATTTCGCCCAGGGCGGCCACGTCCGGCGGGCCAAGGACCTTGATCTCGGGCGCGCGATCCGGGCGCACCGCGATGTTCCACGCGCGACCGTTCGGGCCGTCGATGGCAAGGCGTCCATCCCGAAGCACGGGGAAATCCACGGCCATCTCCGGCGCAGCCTCGGGGTCGGATGCCGCCACGCGGCCTGACACGGTCTCGGACACCTCCAATGCGCCAACCTCGCCATAGAGCCGCAGGGTGATCAACGTGCCGACCGGAAGCGTCAGCGACCCTTCGGCCAGGTCATTCAGGTAGAGCGTCGGCTTGCCGGTATGGCGTGGCGGCTCTGCCCAGCCTTCCCAAACCGGGCCGCTGGTCAGGGCGCCCGTGCCCCCGCCCGCCATGTCGGCAACCGTTCCCACACGCCAGATCGACCCGAAAAACAGCGCGACAAGAAACGCCAGCAACGCTACGTAACGCAGCGCGTAGGGATCGCGCGCGGAAACGCGCAGGTCACCCGGCACCGCACGCGCCGCAGCCGCACGGGCGGCCATGCGCACCTTGTGGGCGCGCCAGACGGCGGCAGAGGCGGCATCCTGACCACCGATCACCTGATCATCAAGCAGCGCGGTCAGCGGCCGTCCCGGCATGCTTGAGTCCAGCCGCACCATGGCGTCCGCCGACGTCGGCATGCGCCACCGGCGCGCGGCATAGATCAGCGCCCATAACCCGGCGCCCGCGGTCAGCCCCACAATCGCCCACAGCGCTTCGACCGGGACAAATTCGTGCAGACCCAACATCGCTGCGGCCAGCGCCAGCAGCACCACGGCCATCAGAGGCCAAAGACTGCGCACGACAACTTCGGACCACATCCCCCAGCGCGTCAGACGCAGCGGCCATTTCACGCGATCAAGCGTGTCGCGCAGGTCCTCAGCGGTGAATGGGTGCATTTGAGCCTCGCTTTTCGGGCCCTCGCGCAGGGATCGCGCCTAAAGCCATTCAGGGATGGTATCGCGATTTATTATTTCGTCAAACGTTGGACGCGCCCGGATAACCGCAAATTGATCGCCATGGACCAGCACCTCAGGGATCAGCGGGCGCGAGTTGTACTCCGAAGACATCACCGCGCCGTAGGCGCCAGAGCTGCGGAAAGCCACCAGATCCCCCGCGTCCAGCGGCGCCATCGCGCGCTGTTTCGCAAAGGTATCACCGGATTCGCACACCGGACCAACGATGTCGTAGGGCTGTTTCTCGGTGCCGGGTGCCGCTTCCTGCACCGGGATGATGTCGTGGTGCGCCTCGTACATCGCGGGCCGGATCAGATCATTCATCGCCGCATCAAGGATCAGGAAATCACGCCCCTCGCCCGATTTCACATAGATCACCTTGCTGACCATGATGCCTGCGTTGCCCGCGATCAGCCGCCCCGGCTCGATCTCGATCTCGCATCCCAGGTGGCCCAGTGTCCGCTCGACCATCGCGCCATAGTCGCTGGGCAACGGCGGCGCCTGATTGCCGGTCTCGTAGGGGATGCCAAGGCCCCCGCCCAGATCCAGCCGCGTGATGTCATGCCCGTCGGCACGCAATTGCACGGTCAGTTCGGCCACCTTCTGATAGGCCATTTCGAACGGCGCCAGATCGGTCAACTGCGAGCCGATGTGCACGTCGATGCCGATCACCTTCAGCCCCGGCATTGCTGCCGCCATGGCATAGACTTCGCGCGCCCGCGCGATCGGAATGCCGAATTTGTTCTCGGACTTGCCGGTCGCGATCTTGGCGTGGGTCTTGGCGTCGACGTCGGGGTTTACCCGTATCGTGATGGGCGCCACCAACCCCAGCTCCAGCGCAACGGCGTTGATCGTGGCCATCTCGGGCTCACTTTCCACGTTGAACTGCCGGATGCCGCCTTGCAGTGCGATGCGGATCTCCTCAGCGGTCTTGCCGACGCCGGAAAACACGATCCGTTCTCCGGGCACACCTGCGGCCTTTGCGCGCAGATATTCGCCCTGCGACACCACGTCCATGCCCGCGCCCGCCTGTGCCAGCGTGCGCAGCACCGCCTGATTGGAATTGGCCTTCATCGCGTAGCAGACCAGATGATCCATCCCGGCAAGCGCCTCGTCGAAGGCCCTGAAATGCCGCAACAGCGTCGCCGTGGAATAGACGTAGAATGGCGTCCCGACCGCCGCTGCGATCTCTGCCACGGGGACGTCTTCGGCATAAAGCGCGCCGTCACGATAAAGGAAATGATCCATGCTTATTTGCCCTCAAGCTCAGGTCGCCCTAACGCACTGGCGCCGAGCGAAGGAAAAGATACAGGGGCAAGCCGCAGCTTACCCCGATGCAGAAAGTTGCCGGGATGGCGATCAGCGCGCTCCAGTTGCGCCGCACCGCAACCTCGGCCACGATCCAGACGGTCAGCGACACAGCCGCGATCGTCAGATCCCAGACCAGACCGCTGGAGGCCGCATTCGCGTGCCACGCATCGACCATCGCCATCAGGTCCCAGCCGTTCTGCCGGAACCACTGGATGAAATAGTACATCGGATGAATGGCGCCCCAGATGGCCAACGCCAGGTAGATCATGCGCAGAACCGACATCAGAAGCCCCTTTTCACCCCGACCACCACATCACCTGACACGTGCAGACCCGGCGCGGTCGGGAAACAGCCCGACAGCCCCGGAAAGGCCGCAACAAGCGTCAAACCCCAAGCCCGACAGACACGGGCCCCGTGTTCAGCCCCAGAGATCCGCCCAGCTGCACACCAGCGTCCGACAGGACCACGTTCACGCCGCCCGTGGGTTGTACAGGCTCGCCATCGACACCACAGGCGCCGAGCCCGAGCAGCGCCAACAGCATCAGCGTCCTCATTTCAGCATCTCCTTCCAGCGGGCGACCTGCGCGCGCACCTGCGCGGGGGCCGTACCGCCGTACGACATGCGTGAGTGTACCGAATTTTCCACCCCCAGAACCGAAAATACATCATCGGTGATCCCGTCATGTACCGATTTCATCTGGTCCAGCGTCAGGTCGGGCAGATCGCATTTCTGGCTTTCGGCCAGCGCGACAAGCGTGCCGGTAATGTGATGCGCATCGCGAAACGGCAGCCCCAGCACCCGCACCAGCCAATCGGCCAGATCGGTTGCGGTGGAAAATCCGCTGCCTGCCGCCGCAGCCAGGTTATCGCGGTTCGCGGACATGTCGCGCACCATGCCCTCCATCGCCGCGAGCGCCAGCATCAGGTTGTCGGCCGCGTCAAACACCTGTTCCTTGTCTTCCTGCATGTCCTTGGAATAGGCCAGCGGCAGCCCCTTCATCACCATCATCAACGCAACATTCGCCCCAAAGATCCTCCCGACCTTGGCGCGGATCAGCTCCGCGGCATCCGGGTTCTTCTTTTGCGGCATGATGCTGGAGCCGGTCGAAAACCGGTCAGACAGCGTGACAAAGCGGAACTGCGCGGAGGACCAGATCACCAGCTCTTCCGCAAAGCGGCTGAGGTGCATCGCGCAGATGCTGGCCGCGCCAAGGAATTCCAGCGCGAAATCCCGGTCGCTCACCGCATCGAGACTGTTCGCCGAGGGCCGGTCAAAGCCCAGCGCTGCTGCCGTCATGTCGCGGTCCAGCGGAAAGGAGGTGCCCGCCAATGCGGCGGCGCCGAGGGGCGATTCATTCATCCGCGCGCGCGCATCCCGGACCCGCGACAGATCGCGGCCGAACATCTCGACATAGGCCATCATGTGATGCCCCCATGTAACCGGCTGCGCGGTTTGCAGATGGGTAAAGCCCGGCATCACCCAGTCCGCGCCCGCCTCGGCCTGCGCCAGCAGCGCCCCGATCAGCGCCAACAGCGCCCCCTCGGTCGCATCCAGCTGATCGCGTACCCAAAGTTTGAAATCGGTCGCGACCTGGTCATTGCGCGACCGCCCCGTGTGCAGCCGCCCCGCAGGTTCGCCGATCACCTCTTTCAGGCGCGCTTCGACATTCATGTGAATATCTTCGAGAGCGGTCGAAAACTCGAAAGTTCCGCCTTCAATTTCTGACAAGACCGTGAGCAGCCCTTCACGGATCGCCTCCGCATCGTTATCGGTGATGATGCCTGTCGCGGCGAGCATCACCGCGTGGGCACGAGAGCCTGCAATATCCTGGGCCGCCATCCGCTTGTCGAATCCGATCGAGGCATTAATTGCCTCCATGATCGCGTCCGGACCGGCGGCGAACCGGCCGCCCCACATCTTGTTCGAAGTCTTGTCAGTCATTTGCCTATCCCGCGGAGGAACCCATGAAGAAAATTCTGCTCGCTTGCGTTTATACGGCCCTGTCACTGGGGGCCAGCCCCACTTGGGCCGGAGACGCGGAAACCATCCTGCCGCTGCGCGACGGAGACATGAAGAAACTCGCGGTCCACGATACGCCCAAGGCAACGTCTTCGGCGCCGTTCCAGCTGGCTGATGACGCGGGAACCGCGACGCTGGAGGATTACCGCGGCAAATACATTCTGCTCAATTTCTGGGCCACCTGGTGCGCGCCCTGTCGCACGGAAATGCCACATCTGTCGGAACTGCAATCAGAGTATCGCGGTGAGCACTTCGAGGTTCTGACCATTGCCCTGGGGCGCAATTCACCCGCGGGCATCAAAAAGTTCTTTGCCGATGCGGGGATCGAAAACCTGCCGCGCCACCAGGATCCGAAATCCGCCTTGGGCAGCCAGATGGGCATTTTCGGTTTGCCGATCACCGTTCTGCTGGACCCCGAAGGCCGCGAGATCGCCCGCCTGCGCGGCGATGCGGACTGGGCCAGCGACAGCGCCAAATCCATCATCAAGGCGTTGATCGACACGCGCGCGCCCAGCTGAGGCCAGCGCGCGTGCGCGTCACGCGGCGTGGTTCAGAATCGCAGCCTCTGACGGAGACAAGGTCCGCCGGGCAAAGCTGCCGTAGGTATGCGGGTCATATTCCAGCTCGGGATAGTCCTCCAGCAGACGCTTGCGATCGTACTCATCCAGCGTCAGCAACGCCGCCGAGGCGGGATGAAAGCTTTCCGTTTCGACGCTGTTCGCCCACAGCACCTGATGCTGGTCGAGCAATACGTGGATGTAGGTCACTTCGCGCATTTGCGTATCGACGGTGATGGTGGTGCCGTTGATCAGGTCCCGCGCCGTCACCAGAACCTCTGGTGTGTTGAAAAGACTTTGCGCCTCGGGCCCTTTGATCAAAATGCGATGCTCGGGCGAAACCAGCAGGTCCTGATCGGGGCGTTCCAATCCCAGCGCCCCGTTGGCAATGCGGACCGGGCGCAGCTTGGGCATCGCAAAGAGGCGGGCACCGGTCATGCGGCGCCGACCGACCCAGCGCAACGGCTGCAGGCCGTTGTCCTTGGTCTGGACCCGGTCACCTTCACCCAGTTCCTCGATCAGACGAGTGCCATCGGCCGTGCGGATCCGCGTACCGGGCGTAAAGCAGATCACCCCCTCCTGTTGTGGGTTGGCCGCATCCGCCCGTGCGGTGCCAAGCGTATGATGCACGATCCACAGATCGCAATTGCGCGGCGGCATCTCGTCAAGAAACATCAGCAAGGGCTGGCTGCCGCCACCGACCTCGATCAGTGTCACGCTGAAGCTCTTGCCGCCATCGGTGACGACGAAACTGTTGTCCATCAGAGGTACGGCATCGTCGCCCGCATCCCAGGCGCGCGCGGGCGCTTCGCGCTCAAGTGCAGCGCCCACCAATCGGTGCACCATCCGTGCCGCGCGTTTGCGCAGCTCTTCTGCTCCGTCCGCCCTGTCCAGCCGCAACACATCCGACGGCCCGTCCACACGCACGGCGTCCCCACGCCATGCCCATGCAGCACCCACACTCAACGACTGCACCGGTGCCGCGTCGAGACCGTCAATTTCCGTTTGCGACCAGGAGATCACGAACGTGCCACGAAAGCCCGTTCTCATATCTACTGCGCCTGCCTCATTTTTTTATTTTATTGACGGAAGTCTAACAAACGTGAATCGCCGGGAAAAGGGGGAATGCCCGCATGGCGCAAGACTGTTGCGCAATCAACGATGAGATCGGGTTTTGACAGCCCGGTAAAGGGGTTAGAAGCTCAGGTTGATCCTGATGGATCCTACAAGCTGGCCCTCGTCCTGCGCCTCGAACTCTTCGCCCAGATAGGTCAGCCCGTAAAACGCGGATGCAGTCCGGCCCTGCCAATGCATCCCTGCGCGTATCCTGTCACGGCTCGGGGTCAGCTCGAAACCGCGATCCTCGGGCAACAGGAAACTGTCGGCCACATGCGCGATATCGGCCCCCAAAAGAAACGAGAAGCCGGTGGTTTCGCTGTTCTGGATCACCCGGTAACGGTGGCCCGAGATGCCTTCGCGCACCATCATCTCACCCCGCCCGACGGCGCCAAAGGTCACGTCGACGCCCGCGCGTACCATCGTTTCGGCACCGGCACGTCCTTCGATGAACGGGCGCAACACGAAAACCGGGCTCATCTGGAAATCGCGGCCCATTTCCGCCACCAGTGACGGGTGCACACCCGTGATCTGCTCCTCCAGGAGCGCGGCGGACGCGCGGCGCACGCCCAGCGCCTTGTGAACCTGACGCTGCAATCGTCCAAGCCCGGTGCTTGGACCGGTAAAGATCAGATCGGCGCCCACCGCCGTATCCATACCCTGCCAGCGAAAATGCGTATGCGCGCCGATGGACAGCATCCCGGCATAGGGACGGTCGGTGGACGACGGACGGTTCAGCCTGTCAGGCGCCACGATTTCCGACGACAGGCGCAGCTCGATCAGGTCGCCAAAGCCGGTGGGTGCCTGACCTTCCCAGTCGGGCCCCCAAACGCGGGACGAGGTCCACGACCCCGTGCGCCAGCGGTCCTTGCCGTCGCCGAAATAATCATTGGTCATCAGGCGGCCGTATCCCAGCCTGTTACGCTCCTGCGCGTGCGCCGCGCCGACAGTCGACACAAAAAGAAAGAGAGATGCGCACAGGGTGGCGGCAACATATCGAAGCATCAGATGGTCCCGTCTTATTCGCCCCCCGGCGTTCGGCCTGCGTAGCGCAGTACAGCGATTCGGGCCAACCGCACAGAGAGCTTCAGGAAAATCCGCGCCGCAATGCGTCATTGATGTCACGCTTGCACAGCCTGCCACGGGCGCCTCTTCTGTGTGGACGGTGACGAATCACGGGAAGGAACGGCCATGAACATCCTGTTCATCATGTATGACCAGCTGCGGTTCGACTATCTCAGCTGCGCGGGCCATCCGGACCTGCACACTCCGAACTTCGATCGTGTTGCGGCGATGGGCGTGCGGTTCACCAACGCCTACGTGCAGTCGCCGATCTGCGGCGCCAGCCGGATGTGTTATTACACGGGGCGCTATGCCTCCAGCCACGGCGCGCAGTGGAACGGTTTTCCCCTGCGCGTAGGCGAGCGGACGCTGGGCGATCACCTGCGTGACAGCGGCATGGCCTGCTGGCTGATCGGCAAGACCCACATGAAGGCGGACGCCGAAGGCATGGCGCGGCTGGGCCTCGCCCCGGACAGTGTCATAGGCGCGCGCCAGGCGGAGTGCGGGTTTGACGTCTGGACCCGCGACGACGGCCTTTGGGCCTACGGGCCCGACGGCTTTTACGACGAACGGCGCTCGCCTTATAACGAGTACCTCAAATCCAAAGGCTATGATGGCGAAAACCCATGGGCCGACCACGCAAACGCAGGCGTCGAGGACGATCAGATCGCTTCGGGCTGGATGTTTCGCAATGCCGACAAACCCGCAAACATCCGCGAAGAAGACAGCGAGACGCCCTGGCTTACCTCACAGGCGATAACATTCATCGACCAGGCGCAGGGCCCCTGGTGCGCACATGTCAGCTATATCAAACCGCATTGGCCCTATATCGTCCCCGCCCCCTATCACGCCATGTACGGACCTGCGCATGTGCCACCCGCCCGCCGACACGCGGTCGAGCGCGAGAACCCGCATCCGGTCTTTGGCGCCTACCAGGGCAACAGGATCGCGCAGGCATTTCAACGTGACGACGTCCGCGAGAAAGTCATTCCGGCCTACATGGGCCTGATCAAGCAATGCGACGACCAGCTCGGGCGTCTTTTGGATCACCTGGAGGCTACGGACAAGTTAAAGGATACGTTGATCGTGCTGACCTCTGATCATGGCGACTATCTGGGCGATCACTGGCTTGGCGAAAAAGATCTGTTTCACGAGCCATCGGTCAAGGTACCGCTGATCATCCATGATCCGCGCGCGACCGCGAATGCGACGCGCGGCACCACCTGCGATGCGCTGGTCGAAAGCATCGATCTGGCCGCGACCTTTGTCGAGGCGGCGGGCGGTACGGTGCCCGACCACATCCTTGAGGGGCGATCACTGATGCCATGGCTGCGCGGCGAGGTGCCGGCCTGGCGGGACTTCGTGATCTCGGAATACGATTACTCCGCGACGGCGCATTGCACGCAACTGGGCCTCGCGCCCCGCGACGCCCGCCTGTTCATGGTCTTTGACGGGCGCCACAAGAAGATCCATGCCGAGGGCGGGTTTCGTCCCATGCTGTTCGATCTGCACGACGACCCTGATGAATTCCATGATCTTGCCAAAACAGACTCCCACGGCGATGAAATCCGGCGGCTCTACGACATGCTGGGCAAATGGGGGAGACGCATGTCACAGCGGGTCACAAGATCCGACGACGACATCACGTCGATGCGCGGAAAATCCCTGCGCCGCGGCATCCTGCCCTTCCTCGTGGATGGATCCGAAGTGGCCGACGATCTGACGGCAAGATACCGTGGCCCGATGCGCCAGCGCTTTGACACGGAGGATCCGGGTTGAAGGTGAACGGCGCAAACGAAGGCGAAAACGACTGCCCGCGGTCCGGCCCCTAACGCTTCATGTCCAGCTTTTGCAGGTCTTCCAGAAGGTCGATCAGCTGGGCATATTTCTCTTCGCCGTATTCACGACGCAGCGTGTCGACGAGATCCTCAGCCAGCCTGCCGTAATCGGCCAAAACCTGACGCCCCTTCGGCTCAATGCGCACGATGCTCCGGCGCCGGTCCTGCGGGTCTTCCTCGCGCGAGACCAGTGCGTCGGCCTCCATCGCGCGCAGGATCCGCGTAAGGCTTGGCAACAGCAGGCAGGCGGAACGCGCAATGGTGTTCTGGTCCTGCGGCCCGCCCTCTTCCAGCACCCGCAGCACGCGCCATTTCTGCTCATTCACAGGGCTTTTGGCCAGCATTTCACGGATCGGTCCGGTCACAACCTCGCGCGCCCTCAACAACGCTATCGGCAGGGACCGCCCCGTTCTGCTAAGCGGCCTCGCAGCCGGATTTTTATCGCTGTGTTCGCCCATTTTTCTATTATCGGCGGCTTATATCATTTGACACAATAGGAATTTTTAGTTAACATCGCAAGATTGGACTGCGCGACATCACGCAAGCCTATGATCGCGCTTGGCAATCCCGAAATATTTTACCATCGGATCAATTTTCACGAATACCGGGCTGTTGTGAAATATGCTCCATTTTCGTAAGGGGCTTCCCCTCAGGCGAGCATAAACCGACAACTAATCCCGATAGACGATAACTCACACCGGTCCACTGCGATTTTGCGTCGGGCATTCGAGTGGTGCCCCACGCAAAATCCGTTGATGGCCCCTCAATCTTGCCCCCGCAGTCTGACGTGCTGACAGCAGGTTTTCGGACCGCAGCAGGCGATCACTTAACATGATAACACATTGGGCGCTGGATTTCAGCACTGAAATAAACCAGCTTCGGGTCATTGCACAGCGATAACCGCCCCTCATGGACCCCGTCAGCCTATGATCCATTCGACCACCCCCCTCCGCAGCCGCGCGGATACAGTCGTGAAGGCAGCGACCCTTGCGCCCGCCCCGCCACGGTCGTGCGGCCCTGACAGGCATGCGCGGGATCGCACGCGGCTTGGCCGAGGCCCAGCCGATCCTCGCGGCCTGCATGCTGAACGTCTCGGGAAAGCAGACAAATGCCATCCGTCCCGCTTCCCGCCGCCAAAGCCCGACCGGAGGCCACATCATGAAATGGGATGAATTTGCCGCTTGGGGCCGCCACATCGCCGATTGGGGGCGCGCGTATCACGAA
>JBFFQZ010000038.1:0-14665 GCA_041573235.1 Sulfitobacter sp.
GCGCCGGTCTGCCCGAATGAAAAATCGACCGTATCGTACCCGAGACCCCGGAACGCCTGGGCCAACTGGTCGATATGACGGCGCATCAGGTCCAGGGTCTCGCCGCGTTCCGCGACGATGTTCACCGTGATACTGCCGTCCTCGGTAACAATAGCCATCCGTACCCGGCCCAGTTCTTGCGGTGCCAAAGCAATTTCGAGCGGGCGGTTCGGTGCGGTTTGCGCGATTTCTACCAATTGCCGTGCGACATGTGGTGCAAGATCGGCCCGGAGCGGTGTGACAGCGGATGTTGTTTGCGCTGCCGAGCGGGGGGTATCCCAGGCAAGTTCAACGCCGGGTTCAGCGGTGCCCTGGACGACCGTGCCAAACTCGTTTGATTGGCTGAAGCTGACGTCGCGGACCACAGACGCCGAGGGTGCCGCGCCGACAGGTCTGCGGGTCGAGAATGCGGCGCCTTCCGATGCGCTGGCGGGTTGGGCGCCTTCTGCACTACGGGACGTTCCGGGCAACGGTCTGTCCACGCGATCCGGCTGGATGTCGAAACGGCCCGCGGGCAGTGTCAGCGCGGCGGGTGTTGCGGCTGGCACGGTGTGCGTCGGCGGATGTCGGATTGCGTCCGATTGCGCCGCCCATGGTGGTGCAGGCTCTTTGCGCTGGCCCATGGCCGCAGATCTGTTTGCAGAAGCGCTGACAGCGACGGCCGCGACGCGGGACAGCCCCGGTGCGTCAGACGGAGCGGCTCCAACGGCAGGGGCGGCGTTCAAAGTATTTGCGGTTGCCTGCTGATGTGCATCTTGATGCACCCTGCCGGTGCCCGGCTGCGTGCCGTCCGGGGGTGTTGGATCGCCAACCGGAGAAATTGCATTTGCGGCAGGCGGAGGCAGCTGAACCTGTGCCCGCGCCTCGGCGGTGCCCGGAACAACAGAGGCGCCTGTGCCGATTTGTGGCCGGATGGTGGCGTCTGGTGCGGGCTGGCTGACGCCATGCGTGATTTCCAGTGGTGATGACGCCACTGCCTGTGCTGATATCCGGGTGGTTGTTACGGGTGCCGCATGTGATGAGACAATCGCCCGTGCGCCCGATCCTTTGCGCGCGGCGGTGCCCTCTGTCGCTGTGGCGTTAGCCACGATGCGATCCGTGACGATTTCCGGAGCATCCGCAAGAAGCGCTTTCGAGATCACCGGATCAATGGCGGGCTGCGCGGGGTTGGCAGGCGCATGTGGTTTCGGCGAAACATGCGTGTGCAGTGCCTCGGCCTGCGATATCCGTGCCTTCGGCGACGCGATGGCGGGGGCGTCTTGTGATGGTCTTAACGCCATTTCAAAAGGCACGGACTTGTTGGCGTCGCGCCCATGCGAAGGCATGGCCCCGGTCTTCAATTCGGCCATCTCCGCTGATGACGCAGTCTCGGCAGGGGCCGCAATCGTTGTATCGGAGGGATGTGTTTTCGCTTGCGGCGGTAATGGGCTGGCGTGCTGGACCCTTTCCGCCTGCACCGTGGAGACGACTGCCGCGCGCGCTCTCGGCGCCGATTTGGCAATTTCGGACTGTTGCTTTTCCGCTGGTGCCAGCGGTGCATGGTCCGTGCTGCGGTCTCGCGCGGTTTGCACCATCTCATCGCTTTCGGTGGCAGATGTTCTTTTCGCGTCCGCATCAACCGTATCCGCGTCAGTGACAGGCGCCTCGATTTCTTCGCCGTGCGGTATTTCCCCGGCCTTGGCTTCAGGTGTGGCCAGTTGCTTCACTGTTGGCCCCTCAACCAACGCGGCAAAATCCAGAATATCGCCGTCCTTGAGACGTTTTCCAGCAGTGGTTTCCGCCTGGCCTGCCTTTGGGGCAGCTGCGGCCGAGGGCGTCCCAACGCCGGATTGTAGTGGGATATGGTGCATGTGACGCCTTTCGGAATTCTTCCATGAGGTGCCCCATTTATCCGCGGTTATCCTTACCAGATATTTAGGGATTTGCCCCCATAGTCGGAAAAATCCATCCAAATTTAGGAGTATTCCGATGATACCTGCTCTTCCTGCATCGCCGCCGCTCGTGACGCCACGCGACACCGCCCTGATGGAAGCGGCGCAAAAACTCGAGGCCGGGTTCCTTGCGGAGATGCTGCAAGCCGCCGGGCTGGGTCAGACCAGCGAAAGCTTCGGAGGCGGCGCCGGAGAGGAACAGTTCAGCTCGTTCCTTGTGCAGGAACAGGCGATGCAAATCGTGAAGAATGGCGGGATCGGCCTCGCGCAGTCGCTGTTCGATGCTTTGAAGGAGCAAACACATGAAACCTGAACCACACAACATGGACGCCTTCCAAGAGCTTCTGGAAGAAGAACGCCGGATCTTGCTGCGCGGTGATCTTGAGGCGCTCGCCGCGTTGATGCCGAAAAAGGAATCGCTGGTGGAGACGCTTTTGGAAACGTCAGGCTGGGACCGCGACATGATCGGCCCGGTCGAAGAAAAGCTGAAACGCAACCAGCTGCTTCTGGATGGTGCCCTGGATGGAATCCGGGCGGTGGCGGCGCGTCTTGCCGCCCTGCGTCAGGTGCGATCGGCACTGGATACGTATGATGCCCGGGGGCGTCGGCAAAGCGTGAAAACGCCTGTGAAAAATCATCTGGAAAAGCGTGCCTGAGGGGAATGCACCATCTATGCGCCACCGGCTGCCGCAAAGCCTTGGGCAGTTGAATAAAATGCCCCGAACAGCGGTGTCGCGACTTAGCCTTTCGTTAAGCCCGATCAGGGCAGATTGGCGATGCATCCGATCCCGGATGGCGCAACGGTCTGGCGGATACAAACCCCGTTGACCGCATGTTGCACGGTCAGAATGGCATCCCCCTGTCCCAAAACAACGGGACGTCAAGCGGCGTAAAGCGCCGAAAAGAAAAGGAACGTGCTTCATGTCAAGCATTATCACAAACAACAGCGCAATGGTTGCCCTGCAGACTCTGAAATCCATCAACAGCAACCTGGCCGATACGCAAAGCGCGATTTCGACAGGCAAGGATATCAACTCTGCCAAGGACAACTCCACCGTCTGGATGACTTTGGCGTTCGAGGAATAGGCCCGTTGGGTCTGGATCATCGACGTCAGCTCTTCCGCGACATCAGTGCTCGATTCCTCGCGCGCGAAGGACTGGATGTTGCCGGTTGGACCCTCGCTGGCATTCCACAGGAAGAATGATCCGCTTTCCAGAGAGGGCTGATAGGTCTGATCATCGAGCGAGATCATGCCATTCGGATTTGGCAAGTCGACCAGCGGAACCTGGTAGATGGTGCGCGTGGTGCCCGTGTCATATGTCGCCTGCACGAAGCCGTTGGCGTCCACATTGACGGTCACCATGTTGCCCACGGGCGCGCCATCCTTCGAAATGTTGATCGGCGCGAAGGTGTCGGACAACTGGGTCATCGTCGTGCTTGCGTTAACGACACCGATGTCGATCTCGATGGGGCCGCCCGGCACGGTGACGATGAAGGTGCCCGCGGCTGGATCATAGGCGCCGCCGGTCACCGTTGCCACATTGATCAACGTGCCGCCATCGGCCCGCGCGTCCGAGAATGTCAGGACATACTCGCCGATCACCGTTGCGGGATCAGACGAATCCGTCATCTGGACTGTCCATTCGTTCGACAACCCGGTCGCCGGGACCGTGGGCGTGAAGGTGACGTTGATCGATTCCGACGTGCCGAGGTTGCCGTAGTATTCAACAGCCAGCTGTTCCGACGAGCCGGACGCGCCCGCTTCGGTCTCTGTTGCGGGGAGGTTGACGCCCAATGTCATGCTGGTTGTCGGCTCTCCGGTCAGCTGGTTGACGTTGATTCTCACCGGTTCAAGGCCCACGTCCGTATCGCGTGAGTATGTTCCGATGGATCCATCTGCTGCCGCGGGCCAGCCCATCAGCACAAGCCCCGAAGAGGTCGTCAGGAAACCGTTCGAATCCGTTGTGAAAGATGCGGTTTTGGTGAGCAGCATGTTGGTGTCACCGCCCGCGGTGACCTCTGTCATCTGCGCCACGGGCAACATGCCGCGTCCGCGCACCGCAAGATCGGTCGCGTTTGACGTGGAAACAAGGGATCCGTTTGCGTCTACCTGACGCGTGGTCATGGCCCGCACGCCGCCCGCCGAATACTTCACACCGTTGGCCGAGGTCACGAGCGACTGGAAGTCGGTCTGCACGCGCTTGTAACCGTACGTCGAAGAGTTTGCGATGTTGTCGGAAATGCTGGCCAGCCGGGTTGCATTGGCCTGAAGCCCTGCAACACCCGCGTTCAGCGAAGATGAGATTGTCATAGACACGCCTTTCTGCTCTGCCGATCTGGATCTTGCGACAGGCATAGCCCCGCGCGCTTTAACGCGGGGCTAACAGATAAAATGCGTCCTATTTCTGAGCGGTAAGGATCTACGTGTCGTTGCGCAGCAGAACGACCTCAAGCCGGTCGTTGCGCAAGGCCATCGGATTGCGCGCAATCGGGTCGCGATCTGCGTGCCCGGTCACTCGCTGCATCCTCTGGGCCGAGATGCCCAAACCCTCCATCAGCACCCGCATCTGCGTTGCGCGTTTGTGCGACAGGGGCCAAACCGGGTTTTCCGCCAGCACGAGCGGCTGCGCACGCACGTGTCCCTCGACCGCGATATCATTGGTCACCGTCTTGGTGATTTCACTGATCAGCAACGCAAGATCGCGCAACAGCGGTGTTGGCTGGTCGGTGCCCGGCTCGAATATGGGCCGACTGTCGAGCGAGAACACCTCGATCACCAGGCCTTCGTCGGTAATGCGCGTGTTTATATGTTCCAGCGCGTTTTCCATGACCCGCGATTCGCCGCCAAAGCCCTGCAACATGGCGTCCAGGCTTTCGAAGGCCTTGTCCTGCGCGGCATCGTCGCTATCGGAATCGCTGCCAGTGGCGCCGCGCGCCCGGTTCTCTTGCGTCGCGCGGTTTGCCGCAGCGCCCGTGCCATTCCTGGGTAACGTATCTTCCGAAAAGATGCTTTCGCCGCCAAAGGCACCTTCACCCCCGCCCGAAATCCGATGGATGGGAATCGTCGGCGAGAAGTAATCCGCAATGCCACTGCGTTGTTGTTCCGTTGTTGCGTTCAGCAGCCACATCAACATGAAAAAAGCCATCATCGCGGTCACGAAGTCCGCATACGCGACCTTCCAGGCACCACCGTGATGTCCACCACCACCGACAACTTTTTTCCGTTTGATGATGACTGACGCCACATTTGCATGCGCACTCATATCCACCACCTCATTTTCACCCAAGACAAGGCATAGCCGGGCAGGGCTTAGGAAAAGGTGAATGCGAAAGCTGATGGTAAAGGAAAGGTTACTCTTGCATTGCCGCGCACAGTTGCCCTTGATCGCGGAATGGAAAACGCCATTACCGACAGCCGCACCTCCTGGATCCGCCTTGGGCTGACGCTCCTGGTCGCCACGGTGATCAATTCGGGCATGTGGGCGATCATCGTGATTATGCCTGCGGTCGAGATGGAATTTGCGGCATCGCGGGCGATGTCGTCGCTGCCCTATGTCCTTACAATGATCGGCTTTGCCGCCGGAAACCTTGTGATCGGCCGGGCGGTTGATCGTTTCGGCATCACGGCTTCGCTGGTCCTTGCCGCGTTGGTCGCGGCGGCGGCCTATGCGCTGGCGACGCTGTCGGGATCGCTGGTGACGCTGTCGCTCTTGCAGTTCGCTCTCGGGTTCGCGACGGCTGCGGGATTCGGCCCGTTGATCGCGGATATCTCGCACTGGTTCGTGCGCAGGCGTGGTATCGCCGTGGCAATCGCGGCCTCGGGGAACTATTTGTCCGGGGCCATCTGGCCGATGTTGCTGGCGGACGTGCTGCAGGACAGCGGCTGGCGGGCCGTTTACCTGATGATGGCCGCGGTGACATTGGTGACTGTGATCCCGCTGGCCTTTGCGCTGCGCGCCAAGCTTCCTGTGGAGACCCATATCGCGGCCGAACGGGCGTCGATGCTGAATGCACGCTCGGCCGGTCTGTCACCGCGGGCGTTGCAGTATCTTCTGGGGCTTGCCGGGATCGGGTGTTGCGTGGCCATGTCGATGCCCCAGGTGCATATCGTGGCGCTGTGTGTCGGGCTGGGCTATGGCCCTGCCGTCGGCGCGCAGATGCTGGCGCTGATGTTGATGGGTGGGGTGGTGTCACGCATCCTGTCCGGGCTGGTCGCGGACCGGTTGGGCGGCATGCGGACGCTGCTGATCGGATCGGTTCTGCAGTGCTTTGGCCTGTTTCTGTATCTGCCTGCGGGCAGCATGGTGTCGCTTTATGCCGTCAGCCTTGTGTTTGGCCTCAGTCAGGGCGGCATCGTGCCGAGCTATGCACTGGTGGTGCGGGAATACATGCCCGCCCGCGAAGCCGGAGCGCGCGTCGGGTTCGTGATGATGGCGACGATTCTGGGCATGGCGCTGGGCGGATGGCTGTCCGGCTGGATCTTTGACGCCAGCGGTTCATATACGCTTGCGTTCGTCAACGGCATCGCGTGGAACGGGATGAACATCGCCATTCTGCTGTGGCTGCTGGCGCGCAGCCGTCCGCGCCCGAGAGCCGGGGTCGCGGTGGTGGGCTGAAAGCCCACCTTACCAGAGGCGTCTCTTGGCCAGTGCCATCTGTTTTTGCCGTTCGCGAAAACGCATCTTGTCGTCTTCCGTCGTCTCGTTCACGCAATTGTGGCAGCTCACTCCGGCCTCGTAGCCCGGGCGCGTCTTGTCCTGCGGAAGGATCGGGCGGCGGCATCCGTGGCACAGCAGGTGTGGTCCAGGTCTGAGCCCGTGTTCCACGCTCACCCGGTTGTCGAAGACAAAGCACGCGCCGGTCCATGTGCTTTGTTCCTGCGGCACTTCTTCGAGGTACTTCAGGATCCCGCCCTTGAGGTGATAGACGTCCTCGACTCCTTGCCCCAGCAGGTAGTTCGTGGATTTCTCGCAGCGAATACCACCGGTGCAGAACATCGCGATTTTCTTGTTGTGAAAGCGGTGTTTGTTGGCCTCCCACCAGGCGGGGAATTCGCCAAAGCTTTGGGTTTGCGGATCGACAGCCCCCTCGAACGTGCCGATTGCGACTTCGTAGTCGTTGCGCGTGTCGATCACAGCCACGTCCTCGCGGGTGATCAGGTCGTTCCAATCCCGGGGGGCGACGTAGTGCCCGGTCCCCGCCAGCGGATCCACGTCCGGCTGGCCCATGGTCACAATCTCGCGCTTGAGCCGCACCTTCATCTTGCCGAAGGGGGGCACGTCGCTGTGCGAGATTTTCCATACCAGATCCGCGCAGCCGGGCAGGGCGCGCAGATGGGCGATGACCGCGTCGACCGCCGCTTGCGATGGTCCGGCAATCGTGCCGTTCACGCCCTCATGCGCCAGCAGCAGCGTGCCGGTGATCTTTTGATCCAGGCACAGCTTCAGCAGGGGGGGTTTGATGGCGCCTGGGTCTGCGAGGCGGGCGAAATGATAGAGGGCTGCGATTGTATACATGCGATGTCAAATAGGCCTGGAGGGGACTGTTGTGCAAGGGGAGGGTGGGTTAAAACCCACCTTACATCCCGCACCCCGCTCAAGAGGTCCTTCACATGCACGCACTTCTGGTCATCGACGTTCAAAATGATTTCTGCCCCGGTGGCGCCCTTTCCGTTTCGGGCGGGGACGAAATTGTCCCAGGTATCAACGCGCTGATGGGCCAATTCGATGCCGTCGTCCTGACGCAGGACTGGCACCCGGCGGGGCATTCCTCTTTTGCCTCCGCGCACGCGGACAAGGCGCCCTTCGACAGTACCGAGATGCCCTATGGCCCTCAGGTCCTGTGGCCCGACCACTGCGTCCAGGGCACGCAGGGCGCCGCGTTTCACCCCGCGCTTGCGACCGACCCGGCGGACCTGATCATCCGAAAGGGCTACAATCCCGCCATCGACAGTTATTCCGCCTTTTTCGAGAATGACCACAAGACGGCCACCGGGCTGGACGGCTATCTGCGCACCCGCGGCATTTTCGAGATTACCCTTGTCGGGCTGGCGCTTGATTTCTGCGTCAACTTTTCGGCAGTGGACGCGGCGCGGCTGGGCTTTGGGGTGCACGTCCGCCGCGACCTGTGTCGCGCGATCGATCTGGACGGATCGCTCGACGCGGCGCTCAGGTCGATGCATGAGGCTGGGGTCACAATAGAGTAACCGCTTGCCCCCTCACGCGGCATGGGCCACAAAACAGGTACCTAACGGAGCCTGAACCATGGTCGACATCGCCACCCGCGTCTGGAACCACAAATGGAAGATCGACCCCATTGTCCGGTCTCTTATCGACACTGACTTTTACAAGCTGTTGATGTGCCAGTCGATTTTCCGCAACAAGCCGGACACGCAGGTTACGTTTTCGCTGATCAACCGGTCGAAACACATTCCACTGGCAGAGCTGATCGACGAAGGTGAACTGCGCGAGCAGTTGGACCACATCCGCACTCTGTCGCTCAGCCGCGGAGAAAGCACTTGGCTGCGAGGCAACACGTTCTACGGCAAGCGGCAGATGTTCCGCTCCGATTTCATGGAATGGTTTGAGGGACTGCGCCTGCCGCCCTATCACCTTGAGCGCAAGGGCGACCAATACGAGCTGACCTTCGAGGGCAAATGGCATGAGGTCATGCTGTGGGAGATCCCCGCGCTGGCCGTCCTGATGGAACTGCGCGGCCGCGCGGTGCTGGACGGGATGGGCAAGTTCGAGCTTCAGGTGCTTTATGCCCGCGCGATGACGCGCGTCTGGGAAAAGATCGAGGCGCTGCGCGACATCCCCGATCTGACGATTGCCGACTTCGGCACGCGGCGGCGGCACAGCTTTTTGTGGCAGGATTGGTGCGTGCAGGCCATGCACGAGGGTCTGGGGGCGAAATTCACCGGCACGTCCAACTGCAAGATCGCCATGAAGCGCGAGTTGGAGGCGATCGGCACCAACGCCCATGAACTGCCCATGGTCTATGCCGCGCTGGCCGAGGATGATGCGGCACTGGCACAGGCGCCCTACGACGTCCTGCAGGACTGGCATGAAGAGCACGAAGGCAACCTGCGCATCATCCTGCCCGACACCTATGGCAGCCAGGGGTTTCTGGACAACGCGCCCGATTGGCTGGCGGGCTGGACCGGGATCCGCATCGACAGCGGCGATCCGGCCACCGCCGCGAATATCGCCATAGACTGGTGGAAGGAGCGCGGCGAGGATCCGAAAAGCAAGCGGGTCATCTTCAGCGACGGGCTCGACGTGGCAAAGATCAAGGAACTGTACGGGCAATTCGCTGACAGGACATCGGTCTCCTTTGGCTGGGGAACGCTGCTGACCAATGACTTCCGGGGGTTGGTGCCGAATGATGCGCTGGCCCCGTTCAGCCTGGTCTGCAAGGCGGTCAGCGCGAATGGCAGGCCCACGGTCAAACTGTCCGACAACCCCAACAAGGCGATGGGCCCGGCGGATCAGATCGAACGCTACAAGCGGGTCTTTGGCGTGGGAGAACAGGCGCTTCAGGATGTTGTGGTATGACCACGACCCACGAGGCGGACGCGGACGCGCGTAACGAGAACATCCTGATCTACGTCAACGGCGCGCTCAAGCCGCGCGCCGAGGCGGTCGTGTCGGTCTATGACAGCGGCTTCCTGCTGGGCGATGGTATGTGGGAGGGGATGCGGCTTTATGACGGGGTCTGGGCCTTCTTTGACGAGCACATGGACAGGTTCTTCAATTCCTGCAAGGCGGTGTCGCTGGATGTGGGCATGGACAAGGCGGGCATCGCGGAGGCGCTGCGCCTGACGGCCGAGGCAAATGGCATGACGACGGACGTGCACTGCCGCCTGATGCTGACACGCGGTGTGAAGGTGAAACCGTTCCAGCACCCGTCGCTGTCCCGTTCGGGCCCGACGTTGGTGATCATCATGGAGCATTCCACCCCGGTGGAGAGTCTGCAATCGCGGGGCATCCGACTGGCGACCGTTCCGCAGGTGCGTGGCCTGCCCATGTCGCAGGACGCGAAATACAACAGTCATTCCAAGCTCAACTGCGTGATTGCCTGCCTGCAGGCAGAGCAGGCGGGCGCCGACGAGGCGCTGATGCTGGACCCGCACGGATTTGTGAACACGACCAACGCGTGCAATTTCTTCATTGTCCGCCGCGGCGAGGTTTGGACCTCGACGGGTGACTATTGCATGAACGGCGTGACCCGGCAAAAGGTGATCGACCTGTGCCGCGCCGACGGCATTCCGGTGTTTGAAAAGAACTATTCCCTCTACGAGGCTTACGGCGCGGATGAGGCGTTCCTGACGGGCACGTTCGGCGCGCAGACGCCGGTCGCGCAGATTGACGGAAAAGCGATTGGCGACGGCGCGCGGCCCATCACCGCACGCATCCGCACACTCTACAAGGACGCGATTGCCAGGGACACAGGGGCTGCTCTGACGTAGCGCCCGGGCGCTATCCCGCCTGGCGCGCCGCCTGCGACGACCGGACAAAGGCGGCAATGAAAATTGCCGTCAGGATCAGGATGATCGTCGGCGCCGGCGCGCTGTCGAGGAAGAAGCTCAGGTAGACGCCAAGGATGCCGGACAGCATCGTCACACCCACCGCGATCGGCAGCATCCGCGAGAACTGCCGCGTCAGCAGGAACGCGATCGCTCCGGGCGCGATCAGCAGTCCGATCGACAGGATGATCCCCACCGCCGACAGCGTCGCCACGATCGTGAGCGAGATCATCGACAACAGCCCGTAGTGCAGCCAGCGCACCCGCAACCCCACGGCCTGCGCCTGCACCGGATCGAAGGAATGCAGCAACAGGTCCTGCCGCTTTGCGATCACGATCCCCGACACGATCAGCGCAATCCCCCCCGCCGTCCGCAGATCCGCAGCGCCCACGCCCAGCATATTGCCGAACAGGATGTGGTCCAGATGCACATCGCTCGAAATCTTGGTGTACATCACCAGCCCCAGACCGAACATGCCCGAGAACACGATCCCCATGACCGTATCCTGTTTGACTCGGCTGTTTGCCGACAGGAACCCGGTGCTCAGCGCACAGACCATCCCGGCGCAGAACGCCCCTACGATCAGCGGGATATGCAGCAGATAGGCCAGCACGACGCCCGGCAACACCGCATGGCTGATGGCATCGCCCATCAGCGACCACCCCTTGAGCACCAGGTAACACGACAGCAGGCTCGTGGGCACGGAGATGATCGCCATGATCACAAAGGCATTCAGCATGAAGCCGAACTGAAACGGTTGCAAAAGAGTTTCCATCACCCCTCCAATGCCTCGGCGGCCCGGCGACGGGCGGCCAGGTAACCATGCCGCGGAGCGAACATGAACACGCCCAGAAAGATCAGCGTCTGCAGGGACACGATGATACCGCCGGTGGCACCATCGAGGAAAAAGCTCAGGTACGCGCCCAGAAAACTTGTCCCAGCACCGATGGCGACACTGGCCATCAACAACCGTGGAAAGCGGTCCGTCAGCAGATAGGCGGTTGCCCCCGGCGTCACCACCATCGCAATGACCAGAAAGGCCCCTACCGTTTGCAGCGCCGCCACGCAGGACGCCGACAACAGCATAAAGAACACGACCTTCAGCACATCGGGCTTGAGCCCGATGGTGCGTGCGTGATTTTCATCAAAGAAGGTGACCATCAGATCCTTCCACTTTGCCAGCAATATGGCGAGCGTGACCAACCCGATGATGGCCAGTTGCAGGGTATCCTCGGGCGTGATCGCCAGTATATTTCCCATCGTGATTGTCTGCACCGAAACAGAGGTCGGCGACAGCGACACCATGAACAGCCCCAGCCCGAAGAACGAGGTGAAGATCAGCCCGATGATCGTGTCCTCTTTCAGCCCGGACCGCTGGTTGAGAAACAGCATCGCCCCGGCAGCCAGCCCGCCTGCCGCGAAGGCACCCAGGGCAAACGGCAGTCCCAACATATAGGCCCCCGCAACGCCGGGCACGATGGAATGGCTCAGCGCATCACCGATCAGCGACCAGCCCTTGAGCATCAGGTAGGCGGACAGAAACGCACAGACCCCGCCGACCAGCGCGCTCACCCACATGGCGTTGAACATGTAGCCGTAGGAGAAGGGCTGCAGCAGGACGTCCATCACTTGGCCCCTTTCTTGGCTTCTTCGCCATAGACCACGAACGGGCGCTCGTCGTCGGTGATGACCCGGATCGACCGCGCGTCATCATCGTCATGCAGGTCCGAGCCGCCCAGGACGAAATGCCTCAGCACCCCGCCAAAGGCGCGCTCCAGGTTTTCGTGGGTAAATGTCTCTGCCGTCGGGCCGTAGGCCAAAACCGTGCCATTGACGAGCACGGTCCGGTCGCAAAACTCGGGTACCGATCCCAGGTTGTGAGTCGAGACCAGCATGACACGCCCCTCTTCGCGCATTTCGCGCAGCAGGGTGACAATCGCATCCTCGGTCTTGACGTCGACGCCGGTGAACGGTTCGTCCAGCAGGATCACCCGCCCCTCCTGTGCCAACGCGCGGGCCAGAAACACCCGTTTGCGCTGCCCGCCGGACAACTCTCCGATCTGGCGCTCGCTGAAATCGGACATGCCGACACGGGCAAGCGCTTCGGTTACCGCGGCCCTGTCGGCCTGCTTTGGGCGGCGCAGG
The DNA here is from genome assembly GCA_041573235.1 of Sulfitobacter sp. Lineage (GTDB taxonomy): Bacteria > Pseudomonadota > Alphaproteobacteria > Rhodobacterales > Rhodobacteraceae > Sulfitobacter. The sequence goes on from JBFFQZ010000038.1 coordinate 12,644, forward strand.
AAGCCCATATGCCCATAGCGGCCCATCATGACCACGTCCTCGACCAGCACCGGAAAGGACCAGTCGACCTCTTCCGACTGGGGCACGTAAGCGACGATATTCTGAGCAAGCGCCTCTTTGACCGGCATCCCGAGAATGGAAATCTCGCCCTTGGCCGTAGGCACGAAGCCCATGATTGCCTTGAACAGGGTCGATTTCCCCGCGCCGTTCACACCGACCAGTCCGGTGATGCTGCCCTTGGGGACCTCGAAGGTCGCGTTGCGCAGCGCCGTGTGCCCGTTGCGGTATGTCACTGTGACATCCCGCGCAGAGATCCCCGGTGTGATCATTCCGTCAGCCCCTTCAGGATCGTTTCGGACGTGACGCGCAGCAGGTCCAGATAGGTGGGCACCGGGCCGTCCGCTTCGGTCAGGCTGTCGACGTAGAGCACCCCGCCATAGCGCGCGCCCGTCTCGCGGGCGACCTGCTCTGCGGGCGCCTGGCTGACGGTGGATTCGCAGAATATCGCCGGGATATCATGCTCACGCACCGTGTCTATCGTGCGGCGCACCTGCTGGGGCGTGCCCTGCTGATCAGCGTTAATCGGCCACAGATACAGTTCTTTCATCCCGAAGTCGCGGATCAGATAGCTGAACGCGCCTTCACAGGTCGCCAGCCAGCGGCGGTCTTCGGGCACCGCGCGGATCGCATTGCGCAGAGGCGCGATGGCGTCGGTGATCTGTTGCTTGTAGCGCTCCGCATTGGCGCGATAGGCGTCCGCATTGTCAGGGTCGTGCAGCACAAAGGCGTCCCTGATGTTGTCTACATAGATAAGCGCCGTATTCAGCCCCATCCACGCGTGCGGGTTAGGTTTGCCGTCATACTCGCCCTCGGTGATGCTGATCGGCTCAATCCCATCGGTAACCGTGACCGAGGGCACGTCGCTGAGGTGGCCAAAAAATTGTTCGAACCACAGTTCGAGGTTCATACCGTTCCACAGGACCAGATCCGCGTCCTGTGCGCGGATGATGTCACGCGGTGTGGGAGAATAGCCGTGAATTTCGGCGCCCGGCTTGGTGATGCTTTCCACGATGGCCGTATCGCCCGCCACGTTGCGGGCCATGTCAGCAATGACCGTAAAGGTGGTGACCGCCTTGAACTGGTCAGCCGCCTGCGCGCCGGGTCCGCCCCAAGCGACGAAAGCAGCAAGAACAAGCGGTTTCCAAAGGGTAAAACGGGGCATTGATATCCATTCCTCAATGTTGTCGAACGTTGTTTCTTCCATCGTTGCTTATGAGAACTATTCACAACTGTAAATAAGAATGATAACGATTCGCAAAGATAGTTTGTTAATGAGAATCTGGGGCCGACATAATGAGCAGCAAGACAGAGACAATGACCGCCGCCCTGCGCAAGGCGGGTATCCGCGTGACCCGCCAGCGCGTGGCCCTTCTTGGCGTGCTTGCCGACGCGGACGACCACCCCGACGCGATCGAACTGCATGCGCGCGCGCGTGAGGTAGAGCCGTCGGTATCCCTGGCCACGGTCTATCGCACGCTGTCGGTGCTCGAAGAGGGGGGCGTGGTGCACCGGCACAGCTTTGACGGCGGCGGCGCCCGTTTCGAGACGACACACGAGGCGCACCACGACCATATTCTCGATCTGGACACCGGCGAGGTGATCGAATTCCAGTCCGACAAGATCGAACAGCTACAGGATGCGATCGCCCGCGAGCTTGGCTATGAGGTCGTGCATCACCGGCTTGATCTCTACTGCCGAAAGATCAAGTAGCCGTGCCTGACCCGACCTGCGATCTCATCCCTGCAGGCTGACCTGCCTGTGCTGGCGTAACGTCCGCTCTCGCCAGATGATCAGCAACCCGCTCGCGACCACCAGTACTGCGCCGGGAAACAGTTCGTCCCACGGCGCTTCGCCAAAGAAGAACCAGCCCAGAACAAAGGCCAGGGGGATGCCGAAGTAGTTGAAAGGTGCCAGATTGCTCTGCTCCGTCATTCGGTATGACATGATCAGCAACAATACCGC
>JBFFQZ010000039.1:0-14478 GCA_041573235.1 Sulfitobacter sp.
CGGCGGGGATCGCCGGTTGTCAGAAAGGCGGCCTGTCCGCTGCCGGCCTTGTCCGCGTGACGGCTCAGATAGTCGGCGAGGCTTTCCGCGACCAGATCGGCCTGGCTGAAGACCGCGACATCCGCGCCCAGCGCATCCTGGAAAACGTCCTTCATGAGGGGGTAATGGGTACAGCCCAGGATCGCCGCCTGTGGCAAGGGCATCTTGCGTTTGAGGGCGTCCACATGGCTGCGCACCAGAGCTTCAGCGAGGATCATGTCGCCGTCTTCGATCGCATCGACCACGCCGCCGCAGGCCTGCGCCTCGACGTCCACTCCGATGGCCCGGAACGCCAGTTCCCGCTGGAACGCGCGCGAGGCGACTGTCGCGGGGGTGGCAAACAGCGCGACATGGTTCACCGCAACCTCGCGCGGCGGTGAATTGTCACCCCACTGCCGTTCGGTCAGCGCCTCGATGAGCGGAACGAAAACGCCCAGCACCCGCTTGTCCGTCGGCACCCAGCTTTCCTGCATCCGGCGCAGTGCCGCGGCAGAGGCGGTGTTGCACGCCAGCACGACCAGATCGCAGCCCGCATCAAACAGCCGCTGGGTCGCGGCCACGGTCAGGTCATAGATATCGTCCGGATCGCGCACGCCGTAGGGCGCGTGGGCGCTGTCGGCGAGATAGATGAACTCATGCTCGGGAAGCCGCGCGTGCACGGCGTCCCAAATCGTCAACCCGCCCAATCCACTGTCAAAGATGCCTACTGCCATGCGCCCTCCCGGCTGCGTTGCCGGTCCTCGAACTGATCTCCCGCATCGAAACAGTCGAGCGGGTCTGGCGCAAGCTCTTACGTCGCTTTGCGCAGGAAATCCATCACTGGTTTTCTATCTGTGGCGCGCGGGCCTGTCGCATCATGACCGCCACCGGCGATCAGATGTGACAGGCCCGTCGCGTTACTGAGCGGCTTTGTCCAGACGTTCGCCACCCGCGCGGATCACCGCCAGAAGCTCCTCGCGGCGCTTGGCGGCCGTGGCCTCGTTGGCCTGCTTGACCGGGCCAAAGCCGCGGATCTTCAGCGGCAGTTCGGCCAGTGCGACAATCGCCGCACGGGTCTGATCGGTCAGCTTTGGCAGCGCCTCGGCCATATCCGCCTCGTATTGCTTGATCAGCGAGCGCTCCATGCGACGCTCGGCCGTATAGCCAAACACATCCAGAGGCGTGCCGCGCAAACGCTTCATCTTTGCCATCACGCGCAGGGGACGTTCCAGCCATGGGCCGAATTCACGCTTCATCGGGCGGCCGTCTGGGCCGGTCTTCGACAGCATCGGCGGGGCCAGGTTGAACGACATCTTGAAGTCGCCCTCGAACTCCGCCTGCGCTTTTTCACGGCTCGACAGCAAGAGCCGCGCGACCTCGTATTCATCCTTGTAGGACAACAGCTTGTGATACCCCATGGCGGCGGCTTCGCGAACCTCACCGTCAGAGATCCCATCAAGGAAATTGCCATAGCGCCGGGCCAGACGCGGCCCCTGATACGCGGTCAGATGCTCTTTGCGATAGGCGATCTTTTCGTCCAGCGACTTGGGCAGATTGACCACCTTGGGGGTGATCACGGACTGCGCTTCATCGGGATGCAGCACCGCCCATCGGCCCAGCTCGAACGCGCGCAGGTTGCGCTCCACAGCGGCACCGTTCAGTTTGATGGCCTCGGTGATCGCCTCCAGCGACAGCGGGATCAGCCCCTGCTGCCACGCACCGCCGAAGATCATCATGTTGGAAAAGATCGAATCGCCCAACGTCGCCTTGGCCAGATCCGAGGCATCGAACAACGCCAGCTTGTCCTGCAAACGCGCCTGCAGCGCCAGCTCAAGCCGGTCGTAGGGCATCTGGAATTCGGTGTCGCGCGTAAAGTCCCCGGTGATGATCTGGTGTGAATTGACCACCGCCCCGGTCCGCCCGGTCGAGGTCAGGCCAAGCGTCTTGTTGCCTGCCGACACCACCAGATCGCCCCCGATCAACGCATCGCATTCCCCCGTCGCCACGCGAATCGCGGAAATATCCTCGGGCGCGTTGGCCAGACGGCAGTGAATGTTCACCGCACCGCCCTTTTGCGCGAGGCCCGCCATCTCCATCATGCCGGCACCCTTGCCGTCGATCTGTGCGGCCTGCGCCAGAACCGCACCTATGGTCACCACGCCGGTGCCGCCGACGCCGGTGATCACGACGTTGAACGTGCCGTCGATCGCAGGCAGATCCGGCTGAGGCAGATCAGGGATCTTGACCTCGGTGGTTGGATCCTTGCGCACCTTTGCACCCTCAAGTGTCAGGAAAGACGGACAGAATCCCTTGACGCAGGAATAATCCTTGTTGCACGAGGATTGATCGATCGCCCGCTTTCGGCCCAGTTCGGTGTCTTCGGGCACGATCGAGACGCAGTTCGACTGCACCCCGCAATCGCCACAGCCCTCGCAGACATCGGTGTTGATGAAAATCCGCTTGTCGGGATCCGGGAACAGGCCACGCTTGCGGCGGCGGCGCTTTTCGGCGGCGCAGGTTTGAATGTAGACGATGGCCGAGACGCCTTCGGTCTTGGCCATCTTCTGTTGCACGGTCTGCAACTCGGCGCGTTCATGCGTCGGCACGCCCTTGAACGCCGCAAAATCGACGTCTTCCTTTTCGTCATAGACAACGGCAAGGTTTTTCACCCCCATCGCCTTCAGCTCCGCCACGATCCGCGGCGCGTCCAGATCGCCTTCGTTGTGCTGGCCACCTGTCATGGCAACCGCGTCGTTGAAGAGGATCTTGTAAGTGATGTTGGTCCCCGCGGCGAGCGCGGCACGTATCGCCTGCACGCCAGAGTGGTTGTAGGTTCCGTCGCCAAGGTTCTGAAACACATGCGGCGTCGTGGAAAACGGTGCCTCCCCGATCCAGTTCGCGCCCTCGCCGCCCATGTGGGTAAAGCCCAGCGTCTCGCGGTCCATCCACTGCGCCATGAAATGACAGCCGATGCCCGCGTAGGCGCGGCTTCCTTCGGGCACCTTGGTCGAGGTGTTGTGCGGGCAGCCCGAGCAGAAGTAGGGCAGCCGACCGGCCAGTTCTTCGGCATTGTCCGCCCGGCGCGCATCGGCCAGATCGGCCAGGCCCGCGCGGATGCCATCGGTGCCACGGCCCTCTTCGCACAGGACATTGCCGAGCTTCTCGGCGATATCCACCGGGTCCAGCGCCCAGCGCGCGGAAAAGAACTCTTCGCCGTTCTTGCGGCCGCCATAGACCCGGTGGCGCATGTCGTCGTCGAACAGCGCCTCCTTGATCTGCACCTCGATCAGCTTGCGCTTTTCCTCGACCACCACGATCAGGTCGAGTTCCTCGGCCCAGTCGTGAAATCCCTTCATGTCCAGCGGCCAGGTCTGGCCGACCTTGTAGGTCGTGATGCCCAGCCGCTCGGCCTCGGCTTCGTCGATGTTCAGCAGCGACAGCGCATGGATCAGGTCCAGCCAGTTCTTGCCGGCCGCGACGAAACCGATCTTGGCGCCGCGATTGCCCCAGACGCGCTTGTCCATCTTGTTGGCATGGGAAAACGCCTCGGCGGCGTAGCGTTTGTAGTCGATCAGCCGCGCTTCCTGATCGACGCGGTCATCAACCAGCCGGATGTTCAACCCATCCTCGGGCAACGCAAAGTCCGGCGTTACAAACTGCATGCGATGCGGATCACCGTCCACCACCGAAGTGACCTCGACCGTGTCCTTCATCGTCTTGAGCCCGACCCAGACGCCGGCATAGCGCGACAGCGCCCAGCCATAAAGGCCATAGTCCAGGATTTCCTGCACGCCCGCGGGGGACAGGACGGGCATGTAGGCATCGACCATCGCAAATTCGGACTGGTGCAGCACGGTAGAGGATTCGCCGGTATGGTCGTCGCCCATGGCCATGATCACGCCGCCGTTCACCGACGAGCCCGCCATGTTGGCATGACGCATTACATCGCCAGACCGGTCCACGCCCGGCCCCTTGCCGTACCACAGGCCGAACACGCCGTCGTATTTGCCCTCGCCCCGCAGTTCCGCCTGCTGTGCACCCCAAAGTGCCGTCGCGGCCAGATCCTCGTTCAAACCCGCCTGAAAGGTGATCTGATGCTCGGTCAGCTGCTTTTCAGCCCGGCTCATCTGCATGTCGACCGCGCCCAGCGGCGAGCCGCGATAGCCCGTCACCAACCCGGCAGTGTTGAGTCCTGCGGCCTTGTCGCGCGCGGCCTGCATCATCATGACCCGCACCAATGCCTGCGTTCCGTTCAACAGGACAGGCGATTTGGTCAGATCAAATCGGTCATTCAGTGAAATTTTCTGCGTTGTCACGGTGTCCCTCCCAAGAAACCAGAGCCACTCTGTGATGTATAGTTCATCACGCATGGTTTGCGAGCACAATAGGTCATAATATCTGACCTGAACAGCCTCTTATTTAGCCAGCGTCATTTTCACTGCTCTTTAGGGTGGGTACGGGTCGCGATTTCGGATAGAACTCGGCCAACGGAGGTGCTCAGCACATGGATTGGGACAAGTTACGTATTTTTCACGCGGTTGCCGATGCGGGCTCCTTGACCCATGCGGGGGACAAGCTGAACCTGTCGCAATCCGCCGTCAGCCGCCAGGTGCGCGGGCTCGAAGACCAGCTGAACACGAATCTGTTCCACCGCCACGCGCGCGGATTGATTCTGACGGAACAGGGCGAGCTTCTGTTCGATGCGACTACGGCGATGACAAAACGCCTTGATGCCGCCGCCGCACGGATCCGCGACAGCGAGGAAGAAGTGTTCGGCGAGCTGCGCGTTACCACGACCACAGGGTTCGGGACGCTCTGGCTCGCGCCGAGACTGTCGAAGCTCTATGAAAAATATCCAGATCTGAAAGTCGATCTGATGCTCGAAGAACGGGTGCTGGATCTTCCCATGCGCGAGGCCGACGTCGCCATCCGCCTGAAAGAGCCGAGCCAGGCCGATCTGGTACGCAAACGTCTGATGACGGTGCGCATGTGCCTGTTTGCGAATCCCGACTATCTCGAGGCAAGCGGCACGCCTGCCGCGCTCGAGGATCTGTCGTCGCACCGCCTCATCTGTCAGAACACCGACAGCGACCAGGTCGGGGCCGGCCTGCAACTGATCCAGCAGTTGATGTTGTACGACATCAAGTCGCTGTTGACCGTGAACAATTATTTCGGTGTCCTTCAAGGCGTGCTGCACGGCCTTGGCATCGGGGTACTGCCCGACTACGTGGTTCAGGATTTTCCCGACCTGGTGCGGGTTCTGCCTGAAATCGAATCCGCCGAAGTGCCGGTTTTCCTGGCCTATCCCGAGGAGCTGCGCCAATCCAAACGCGTGGCCGCCTTCAAGGATTTTGTGCAGGATGAGATCATCAGCTACCGCAAGCAACTCAGGGACCGTTAAAGGCGAATAAAACGCGCAAAATGCAAGCTATGCAAAAATTGCATAGCAGACATGACCGTAAATGTTCACAATTTGCCTTGATCGTAGGCAGTCTGCACCCTAACTGAACAGCACAAGGCTGAGGCGCTTGCGAGCGCCACGCTTTGTACCTCCCTGTTGGACTTGGCCGGGCCTTTGTGCCCGGTCTTTTTTTTGCTTCGAAACATTTCGCGACGCATTTCATCCCGGCAATCCTTCACCCCGACGCCTGAGATGCGCGCGTTTTTCTCTCTGCACGCGCCCGCCCTCTTCCCCCCCGAGCGCTCCTGCCCTAAGAGGAGCGCAAAGCCAGTGTTCGGGGGATCCTCATGTCAGAGCCAGCCATCACCACAGAGATCATCAAAGCCCACGGGCTGAGTGACAGCGAATATCAAACCATTCTCGACCTGATCGGCCGCACGCCGTCGTTCACCGAACTTGGCATCTTCTCGGCCATGTGGAACGAACACTGCTCTTACAAGTCATCCAAGAAATGGCTACGCACCCTCCCGACCGATGGCCCGCAGGTGATCTGCGGCCCCGGCGAGAACGCGGGCGTGGTCGATATCGGTGACGGCCAGGCCGTCGTCTTCAAGATGGAGAGCCACAACCACCCCTCCTACATCGAGCCCTACCAGGGGGCCGCGACCGGCGTGGGCGGAATCCTGCGCGACGTGTTCACCATGGGCGCGCGGCCCATTGCCTCGATGAACAGCCTCAGCTTCGGAGAGCCGACCCATCACAAGACCAAACAACTGGTGCACGGTGTGGTGGCCGGTGTCGGCGGCTATGGCAACTGTTTTGGCGTGCCCTGCGTGGGCGGCGAGGTCCGCTTTGATCCGGCCTACAACGGCAACTGCCTGGTGAACGCCTTTGCCGCGGGCCTCGCGGACGCGGACAAGATCTTTTACTCTGCGGCCTCGGGCATCGGCATGCCGGTCGTCTATCTTGGCGCCAAGACGGGCCGCGACGGGGTCGGCGGGGCGACCATGGCCTCCGCCGAATTCGACGACACCATCGAGGAAAAGCGCCCCACCGTACAGGTCGGCGACCCCTTCACCGAAAAGCGCCTGATGGAAGCCACGCTTGAGCTGATGGCAACGGGGGCGGTGATCTCGATCCAGGACATGGGGGCCGCGGGCCTGACCTGTTCGGCGGTCGAGATGGGCGACAAGGGCGATCTGGGCGTGATCCTCGACCTCGAAAAAGTGCCCACGCGCGAAGAGAACATGACCGCCTACGAGATGATGCTGAGCGAATCACAAGAGCGCATGCTCATGGTGCTGCGCCCCGAGCTTGAGGCCGAGGCCAAGGCCGTCTTTGACAAATGGGACCTTGATTTCGCCATCGTCGGCGAAACGATTGCCGAAGACCGCTTTCTCATTCGCCTCAATGGCGAGGTAAAGGCGGATCTGCCGCTCAAGGCGTTGTCGGGCACGGCGCCCGAATACGACCGGCCCTGGGTCGAAACCCCGGCTGCGGCGCCGCTGACGGATGTGCCTGCCATCGACCCGATCGCGGGCCTCAGGGCGCTTCTGGCAAGCCCCAACTACGCGGGCAAGGCCTGGGTATACGAACAATACGACACGATGGTCATGGCCGATACGACCCGGACGCCGGGGTTCGGCGCGGGCATCGTACGCGTGCACGGCACCGACAAGGCGCTGGCGTTCACTTCCGACGTGACCCCCCGATACGTCAAGGCGAACCCCGTCATGGGCGGCAAACAGGCCGTCGCCGAGGCCTACCGCAACCTGACCGCCGTCGGCGCCACGCCGCTTGCAACCACTGACAACCTGAACTTCGGCAATCCCGAAAAGCCCGAGATCATGGGCCAGTTCGTCGGCGCCATCAAAGGCATCGGCGAAGCTGTGGCCGCGCTCAACATGCCGATCGTTTCGGGCAACGTGTCGCTGTATAACGAAACCGACGGCTCGGCGATCCTGCCGACCCCCACCATCGGCGCCGTGGGCCTGATCAAACGCCACACAGACATCATCGGGTTCGATGTCCGCGACGGTCACCAGCTGCTGATGCTGGGCGACAGCGGGGGGCACCTGGGCCAGTCCGCCCTGCTGGCCGAAGCGTTCGGGCGCGTCGAAGGCGATGCGCCAGCCGTCGATCTGGCCAAGGAGGCGGCGCATGGCGATTTCATACGCGCCCAGCACGCCAACATCTCTGCCTGCACCGACCTGTCCGATGGCGGCCTTGCCCTTGCGGCGTTCGAGATGGCGCAACACGCGGGCCTCGGCCTCGCGGTCGATGGTGACGACACCGCGCAGCTGTTCGGCGAGGATCAGGCACGCTACCTCATCGCCGCGACGCCGGATCAGGCACAGGCACTGGAAAGCGCGGCGCAGACCGCTGGCTTGACGCTGCACCGGATCGGCACCTTCGGCGGCGACACCCTGCGCTTCGGCGCAGCAAGCGCGCCTCTGGCAGATCTCACCACGCTCTATCAAGGTGCCTTTGCCGCCACGGTGACCTGAGCGCGCATTTTACAGGCCGAGGCCGCCCGGCGCCGGGCGGCCGTTGACTGGATGCGCGATGAACGATCCTGCGATCAGGCCTGAGCGCCGTCACGCCCCCTCGATCATCCCCATCAACCGCGCCTTCTCGCCCGCATCATCCGGGCGCGAAATCGCTGCCGCCAGCGCTTCGAGCGAGGCGATCGAATGCCCGGCCCGAAAGCTGTCCACATGCGGCAGCATCGCGCGGATGCCCGCCGCCTTGGGTGCAAAGCCGTCCCAGCGCAGCAGCGGGTTGAGCCAGATCACACGCCGCGCAGACAAGTGAAGGCGCTGCATCTGTTTTGCCAGAGCGCCCGGATCGTCCCGGTCCAGCCCATCCGTGATCAACAAGACGACAGCCCCCTGCCCCAGCACCCGGCGCGACCAGTCGCGGTTGAACGCCTCGATGCAGGCCCCGATGCGGGTGCCGCCCTCCCAATCCTGCGCCTCGGCCCCTGCGGCGGCCAATGCGGCGTCCACGTCGCGCGTGGCAAAATGGCGGGTGATATTGGTCAGCTCGGTGCCGAAGGTAAACGCATGGACCTGCGCCCATCCCGCCCCCTTTTCATTGGCCACCGCATGCAGGAAATGCAGGATAATGCGGCTATACTGGCTCATGGAGCCAGAAATGTCGCACAGAACGACAAGGTTCGGCCAACGCGGCTTGGCCTTTTTCAGGGCGAGCGCGTTCATCTCGCCGCCACGCCGCAGGGCTGCGCGCAGGCTGCGCGCCGCATCCACCCGGCCCTGGCCGAAGCTCGGGGCACTGCGGCGTGAAGGCAATGGCTTGATCGGCAGGGTCAGGCGCGCCAGCATCCGTTTGGCCTCGGCAACCTCGGCGACGCTCATCTGTTCGAAATCCAGCGTGCGCAGCCGCTCGGCGCTGGACATGGTTAGGCTCGCGTCCACCTCGACAAGCGCGTCTTCTTCCTTTTCCTCGGCCTCATCCCTCGGTGGCGCCTCCGCCCCGTCCAGAAGCGCCTCTGCCGCGCGTTTCTCGGCCGCCTGCGCAGGGCGCTCTTCCTGAACGCCGCGGATGGCGGGCAACATCGCGGCCATCATATGTTCAAGGAACCTCGGGTCACGCCAATACAGGCGGAACAACTGCGCGAACACACGCGAATGTTCGGGGCGGTTGACGAAACAGGCGTGGAGCGTCCAGTAAAAGTCGCGTTTTTCGGTAAAGCCCGCCACCTCCACCGCGCGGATCGCGTCGATCACGCGGCCCGGCCCGATCGGCAGACCCGCGCGCCGCAGCGCCCGCGCGAAATGGGTGATATTGCCCGCAAGGCGCGGGTCGTCCGGCAGCTCGAGAGGGATGTGTTCAACCATCGGTCCCTCCCGCACGGGCCGTGGGCACGCAGCCGCGCGTTCCGGCAGAATGGCGGCGACAGGTCATACGTCCAGACTGGCCCGGGCTTCGTCGAGGATCCGCTTGGCCTCGGACCCCTGCAATTTCGCGATGTCATCCTGATATTTCAGGATCGCGCCAAGCGTGTCCGCGATAACCTCGGGGCTGAGCGTTATGACATCCAGCGCCAGCAGGCATTTGGCCCAGTCGATCGTCTCGGCCACGCCCGGTTTCTTGAACAGGTCCTCGGTGCGCAGCTTTTGGACAAAGGCCACAACCTCGCGGCTCAGCGCCGCTGAGGCCTCGGGCGCGCGGGCTTCGAGGATCTCCATCTCGCGGTCGAACGTCGGGTAGTCGACCCAATGATACAGGCACCGCCGTTTGAGCGCGTCATGCACTTCGCGGGTCCGGTTCGAGGTCAGGATCACGATCGGCGGCTCGGGCGCCTTGATCGTGCCCATTTCCGGAATCGTGACCTGAAAATCGCTCAGCGCCTCCAGCAGGAATGCCTCGAACGGCGCATCGGTCCGATCCAGCTCGTCGATCAAGAGCACCGGTGCACCGTTTTCATCGGGGCGCAGCGCCTGAAGCAAGGGCCGCTCGATCAGGAAATCATCGCTGAACAACTCGGTATTGAGCGCCGCGCGGTCGGCCTCACCCGAGGCCTCCGCCGTGCGGATGGCCACCATCTGCGCCGCAAAGTTCCACTCATAAACGGCCGAAGACGCATCGAGCCCTTCGTAGCACTGCAACCGGATCAGGCGGCGGCCCAGCGCCGAAGCCAACGCCTTGGCGATCTCGGTCTTGCCCACGCCCGCTTCGCCTTCCAGAAACAGCGGCCGCCCCAGTTTCAGGCTGAGAAACACCACGGTCGCAAGCGCCCGGCCACAGACATAGCCCTGCCGGGACAGCATTTCCTGCACCCCGTCGATTGATGAAATATCCGCCATGTCCACTGCTCCTTCGTCGATTTACGCCACATGGCCACCCATGCGTGCGGGGGTCAAGGGCGCCTTTGGTAGATATGTCACGGACAATCGAGAAGGAAAGGCACGAAGATTGACGTGATTCGGCGGAAGTGCGATGATCTTTGCCAATACAAAAGAGGTTGCGGGGCACCATGCACCCGAACCCGTGAGCGAGTTGAACATGACGTACCCCGCGCCCCCATTTGGCCCTGCGCCAAGGAGCCTGCCATGGCGGATGATCTGAAAATCACCGCCGTCACCTGCGTGAAGAACGAGGGCCCCTTCCTGCTGGAATGGATCGCGTTTCACCACTGCATCGGCGTCACGGATTTTCTTTTTTATTCAAACGATTGCAACGATGGCACGGATAACCTGCTTGAGGCGCTGGCGGATCTTGGCCATGTGGTGCACCTGCCCAACCCGGCCAAGGGGCGCAATTACCAGATGGAGGCGCTCAAACACGCCAAGTCGCAGCCGGTCGTGTGCGACGCCGACTGGGTGTGGATCGCGGATGTGGACGAATTTCCCAACATCCACGTGGGCGATCACGGCTTTGCCGCGCTGATCGACGCCTGTGGCGATCCCCAGGCCATCAGCCTGAATTTTCAGTTCTTCGCCAACGACGGCATCGAACACTTCACCGACCGCCCCGTGATCGAACAATTCACCCGCAGCCATAATCCCGACCTGTGGTGCGGCGAGGCCGCGATCGAAGTGAAAACTTTGGTTCGAAGCGATTTTCCACTGCAATACTTTGGCGCCCACAGGCCGTTTTCGAAATCGAAGCTCATGAAAGGGCAGCACCCCCCCTGGACCGATGGCTCCGGTCGCCCGGTGCCGCACCGGTTTCTCAAGGCCGCCAACCTGCGCCGGATCCGGCGGTTTCCGGCCGCGGGCGCGCGGAGCTTTGCGACGCTCAACCACTACGCCCTGCGCAGCCTGGACAGCTACCTGGTCAAGAACGACCGCGGCGATGTGAACCGCCAGAACCGCGCCTTTGACGACACCTACTGGCGCGAACGCAATGATCCCGCGTGGCAGGACACCTCGATCCAACGCTATCTGCCAGCGCTGAACCAAAAGATGACCGAGCTGAAATCGCAAGGGAATATCGGCGCCCTGCATGACGCCTGCGTGGCCGCGCACATCGCCCGGCGCGATGCGCTGCTGCAACAGCCATCCTACCGCGACATGCGCGATCAGCTGCGCGTGGCCTCCACCATGCCCCCCCAGGAAGAAGCGATGTTGCGCGATCTTGGCCTGTTGGAGCCGACCCCATGAGCGCGCTGAAGGTCGTGAACCTGGGCCTGCCCAAGACCGGCACGACAACGCTGGCACGCGCGCTCAAGGTCGCCGGGCTGCGGGTGGCCGACCACCGCATCCGCGCGCGGCAGACCGACAACCCCGACCTCAGGCACGCCTTCGTCGCCGACCTATTATATCGCGGCTATTTTCACAGCGGCGATCCGGGGGCGGAGTTTGCCGATTTCAACGCGCTCACGGAACTGAGCTGCCTGCGCCATGGCAAGTCGCTTTGGCCGCAGATGGATTTCGCGCTGATCGACGCGATCCGCCGCCATCACCCCGACGTGCGGTTCCTCGCCTCGCGCCGCGACAGCTGGGACGTGTCTCAATCCATGCTGGCTTGGTCCGACCTTGGAACCGACCGTCTGCCCGCGTCGGACATCCCCGGCCTGCCCGAAGGCTATGGCGCGACGTCGCACGAGCGGATCCAGTGGATCGACGGGCATTACGCGCATCTCGCCTGCGTCTTTGCGGGCGATCCGGCGTTCCTGGAGGTTGACGTGTCCGACCCCGGCGCGCGCGACGCGATCGCCGCCCATCTGGGGCTCGAACTGCCGTGGTGGGGACAGGCCAACGCGAACAACACCAAAAACAGGGCGGGCTGATGCGAATCGTGCTCCATATCGGCCCGGAAGAGGTCAGCGCAAGCCGGATACAGTCAGTGCTGGCGGCCAACCGCGATGCGCTGGACGCGCAGGCCGTCCGCTTTGCCAGCAGCGTCGGCAACAAGAATCACACGCGGCTCTTCATGGCCGTGACCGATCCTGGCCATGTCGACCCGCTGCGCTTCAACCGCGGGTTCGTCACGCCCGAGAAACAGGCGACCCTCCGCGGGCAGGTGGCACGGGATCTGGCCGCCGAAATCGCCGCACACCGCCCCGACACGCTGATCCTCAGCTGCACCCAACTGGCGGGCCTGCGCAGCCAGAGCGAACTTGCCCGCCTGCGCGCGCTGCTCAGCCCGTTGAGCGACGACATCAGGGTGCTCGGCCATGTGGATCATCCCACCGCGATGCTCGCCCGCGCCTACGAGGCGCAGATCCTCGAAGGCCGGGGACTGAGCCTTGCCGCAGAGCTGGAGCTGGTGGGTTGCAAAAACTGGTGGAACGCCGCACTCGAGGCCACGCCGCCCATCGATCCGGCCGCCGGGGTCTTTGCCGAGACGCAGGCGCCGGTGCACTGGATCGACCTGCCCGCGCTCGCCGCGTTCTGGCGCGAAGGCTTTGACCACATCGACCTGCGCAGCTACGACCCGGATCTCTTTGCCTCCGCCACGGTCAGCACCGAAATCACCGCCGCCTTCGGGCTGGCCCCCGGCCTGCCCCCCGCGCAGCCCATCGTCGTGCCGCCGCCCGTATCCGAGGCCACCCTTGCGCGGGGCCGACAGCTCAATGCGCTGCTGCTCAAGGTGCTGGCCAGCCGCCAGCGCCTGCTGCCCCGGCAGCTGTGGCGCAGCCTAGTGCAGGAAGTGGCCGTGGACGGCCCGCCGCTCGACCGTGCGACCCTGCACCCCATCGCCAAACACTTTGAACCCGGCTTGAAAAAGCTGATCAAGGCGCATGACGGCCTGAATCCGGACAGTTTCAAGGCGCCGCGCGCCAAGGGCAGCTGGGCCGAGGCGAACCCGAAGTACGGCTACCGCGCGTCGCAATACCTGCTGGGCTTCATGTGGCGCATCGACAAGGCCACCCGCGAAGAGCATCACAAGAAAGCTGCAGCACTCGCCGAACTGGCATCGAGCCCCGCGCACACATCCGATGCCGCCCCCAGCCCCCCGCGCCCCGCGCCCGGCCGCACAGAGGACGACGCCCCCGACGGTCTGTCGGCCAGCGCACGCCGATTGATGCCCCCGCTTGCGGTTGAAAAATTCGAGACCCTGCGCAGATCCTCCTTTGCGCCGCACAACCGCATGGGGTCGGTCAACGAAGAGGCGCTTGCCGCCGCCTATGCGCCGATCACGCCGCGCGTCCTGCCCGAGGGCAATTCCGGCAACGTCATCGTCGGCTGCATGAAGAACGAAGCGCCCTATATCCTCGAATGGGTTGCCTATCACCGCGCCATGGGGATCGACAATTTCCTGATCTACACCAACGGTTGCGAAGACGGCACGTCCGAGATCCTCGACCGGCTGCAACAGATGGGCATCCTCGAGCACCGCAACAACGACGGATGGAAAGGCAATTCGCCCCAACAATACGCGCTGAACCAAGCGCTCAAAGAGCCGGTGATCCGGGACGCGGAATGGATCATCCACATCGATGTGGACGAGTTCATGAACGTGCGCTGCGGCAATGGCACCGTACAGGATTTTCTGGACGCGGTGCCCGATGCAACCAATGTCGCCATGACCTGGCGGTTGTTCGGGCACAACGGCGTGACCGCGCTGAGCGATGACTTCGTGATCGAACAATTCGACACCTGCGCCCCGAAATACTGCCCCAAGCCGCACACCGTCTGGGGCTTCAAGACGATGTTCCGCAACATCGGCGCCTACGAGAAGATTTCGTGCCACCGCCCGAACAAGCTGGACGAAGCCTTTGAGGACAAGGTGAAATGGGTCAACGGATCGGGACAGGACATGACCCGCGATGTGGCCAAGAACGGCTGGCGCTCGTCCAAATCGAACGTGGGCTACGACCTGTTGCAGCTCAACCACTACGCGCTGCGCTCGGCCGAGAGCTTTCTGATCAAACGTCAGCGCGGCCGGGCGCTGCATGTCGATCGCTCGATCGGGATCAACTATTGGATCCGCATGGACTGGTCCGACTTCCGTGATGTGACAATCAAACGCAACGTGCCCCGCCTGCGCGCCGAATACGACCGGTTGCTGACCGACGACACCCTGCGCGACTGGCACGAACGCGGTCTAGCCTGGCACCGCGCCAAAGCGGCTGAACTGCACCTGAC